>JAQIBZ010000188.1 GCA_027858815.1 Desulfobacteraceae bacterium | reverse complement strand
TTTACTCAAAAAGATGGGTTGAATATTCGTTGGATTCCATTCTGTTTTTTTAAAGTAATCATAATTATTAACTTTATCCTCAAAAGATTCGGTTTTATCTATATCAAAAACACTGTCTTTAACAACTTGAACAGGGTCTTTTTCACATCCCGCACAAATAGACAGAATTAAAACAAAAATAAATACAAAAAACCGTGGTTTGTTCATATGTGTACTCCTATCCTTCCGTGACTATAGCGCTCAGCAAAATTGATACGCCTATGCTCAGATAAATTAATACACGTTCCGACGAACTGTTCAAACTCTATCCATTAAATTTTATCCGGCATTTCTGCCGAATATAGTCCAACACACCCACAATAAGATAATGTATCTCCTACAAGCAGGAGGTGCATATGAAAAAAGAGTTGCGTCGGTGCCGACACTGCCGTTGTCTTTTTGAAGTCTGCAACAAGGTCAAAAAGCATGAATTCTGTAATAAAACGGAATGTCAGAAAGCCAGAAAAAGAAAATGGCAACGAGAAAAAAAGCAAAAAGATGCCGATTACCGGAACGATCAGAAAATTGCCCAGGAAGATTGGAGTAATAATAATCCTGACTATTGGAAAGATTACCGTCGAGACAACCGAGACTATACCGATCGAAACAGAGACCAACAACGCAGACGAAATCAGGTCAACAGAGCAAAATCCGCACCAGTTATAAAATCAGGTCCGATTGCAAAGATGGACGCGATAACGCCTAAAAACAGAATATTATCGGGTAAATATCAACTTGTTCCAATGACGCCGAACATGATTGCAAAGATGGACGCGATAATTGTAGAAATCAACACTATTTCAGACAGATATACATATTCCGGTCCCTGATTGCAAAGATGGACGTGTAGACTTTTAAAATCCTAATGGGATATGCTGAAAAGCATGAAATTTACGTCCATATCAGACAGGATGCCGGCATGAGCAGCCAGGTGGAAGTATCGAGTGTTGATCTGCGTTATGAATGTTGCCGTGTGAAATCGACTCATGCGGAAAAGCAATTGTTGGATTCAATTCTTACGCGTGGTATCCGCGACCCGCTGCAGGGAGTGGATATAGAGGACGGCAGCCGGATATTGCTCAACGGCTTTAAACGCATCCGATGTGCGAGAAAGCTGGGTATTGGAATCGTTCCTTGGTATTCCTTCGGCAATGACGCGTCTGTTGGAATACTTGAGCTTTTACGAATTTCTAATGCCAAAAGCCTGACTCTCCTTGAACAGGCCAGGTTAATTGACGAACTGCAAAGCGTCCATGGCATGTGCGGTTCCGATATTGCGCTGCTGCTTGAAAAGAGCCGGGCATGGGTCAGTGTCCGGGCGGGTATTCTAAAAGAAATGAGCAGTTGTATAAGAGATAAAATCTTTTCCGGACAATTTCCAGCCTATTCCTATATGTACACCCTGCGTCGGTTTATGCGCATAAACTCGGTGAGCCAAAAAGATGTGGATGAATTTGTCGTATCCATTGCAGGGAAAAATTTGAGTCTCCGTGACATTGACATCCTTGCCAATGGTTATTTCAAGGGATCTGATGAAATCCGGGGACAGATTCGAAACGGAAATATCTCCTGGGGACTGGAACAACTGAAAGCCTCGTCTACGGCTGGGTCGGATTGCACGCCGGCCGAACAAAGGATGCTCAAGGATCTGGAGATCGCCCAAAAAAATATGCAGCGGGTGGCATGCAAAAGCAGTGGCAGTCGATTCAAAAGCGCATCCTTTCAAGCGCAGGCCAACCTCCTTTCCGGAGGGATTTTAAGACAACTCCCAATGTTTGAAAAAGCAGTCAGGAGTCTTCATGATCGATCAGGACAAGCGACAGGTAATATACTGCCTGCATGAGGAAGGAATGGGTATCAGGGAGATATCCCGCCGTATGAGTATCTCCGCGAACACGGTATCGGCAATTATTAAACAAAAAGGCGTGATGCCGAATGTCGTGCGAGAGGATAAAATTTCAGTTAACGAACAACTGCTGCGCGAGCTTTATAATGAATGCAGTGGCTGGGGACAACGGATCCATGAAATTCTCACAGAGGAATATAAAATTGAACTCGGATATTCAACGCTGACACGAATGATCCGCGAGTTGGAATTGGGGAACAGAAAGAAACAACGCTGCGATCACGTCCCGGATCAGCCGGGTGAAGAGATGCAGCATGATACCACCATCTATCAACTCAAAATCGGAGACATCCGGACCCGAGTGGTGGCCAGCATTATATATTTTCGGTATTCGAAAATCCGCTATTTAAAATTTTATCGTTCATTTAACCGGTTTTGCATGAAATGCTTTGTGCATGACGCCCTGATGTTCTGGGGATACGCGGCGCCGGTGTGCATCATCGACAACACCAATCTTGCGCGGCTTTCCGGGTCCGGCGGCAAGGCGGTGATTGTGCCGGAGATGGAACAGTTTTCCCGAAAATATGGTTTTACGTTTAAATGCCATGAGATAAAACACGCGAACAGAAAAGCCGGCAATGAACGTAGTTTTTATACGGCTGAAACAAATTTTATTCCCGGCCGCCGGTTTGAAAGTATGGAGGATTTAAACATCCAGGCGATGGACTGGGCAACGGTCCGGATGCCGGTCCGACCGGTCAGTAAAACCGGTCTGATTCCCGCTGCCGCTTTTGAATATGAACAATCGTATCTCAAGAAAGTCCCGCCGTTTGTGACACCGCCCTATCTCGTGCATGATAGAGGTACCGATCAATATGGATATACGTCATGTGACGGCAATTTTTACTGGGTACCCGGAACGTCGCGGCACGAGGTAAAAGTATTGCAGTACAGTGACCGGGTCAAAATTTATCATAAAAGAAAATTGTTGTGTGAGTATGATTTACCGCCAGACGGCGTTAAAAACGTGAAAATCAGCCCCAAGGGGCAGCCCCAGTCAAGATATCAGCCCAATAATCGGAAACGGCCGACCGCAGATGAAGAGAAAAAATTGCGGGCGGTATCCACGGAAATAGACGCCTATCTTAATTTTGCCATCAAGCTCAAAACCGGTAAGAAACGACACGGATTTATTCGCCGGTTATATGGTTTGTATCAAAAACTGGACGGCGCCCTGTTTATCAAGTCGGTTAACCGGGCGTTAAAATATCGCGTTTCCGACATCGGGACCATTGAAAGGGTCGCGGTATTGCTGATGCAGGCCGGGATTTATGAAGTTGTACCTGCGGCGTTTGATGCGGAATATAAAAATCGGGAAGCGTATCATCAGGGCCGATTTACGGATGAAGTAGACCTGTCAAAATATGACATGCCGGAGGATGACGATGAATGAAGAACTGATCAATCAACTGAAAACCATACGGCTTCCGGGATTACTGGCCAACTGGGATCATTATCTGGCCATGGCCGATAAGGGCAACTATTCCCATGCGCGCCTGCTCAAACATATTATAGATGAAGAATATCATCTCCGGCTGAAAAATTCCCGGAAGATGCGGATCAACCGGGCAAAAATCCCGGAGAAATATGTCATCGAAACGTTCCCGTTTGACAAGCAGCCGAAGCTGGCAAGGAAAAAACTGTTGAACATATATGATTCCGATTACCTGTCCAAAAAGCGTAATGTCATCTGGATAGGACCGACAGGCACGGGAAAGACGGGCCTTGCCACTTCATTTTTAATGCAGGCGATTAACCAGGGATGCCGGGGCCGTTTCATCCCGTTTCCCGAGCTTGTGGAAATGCTTTACCGGTCGGTTGCGGATCATACGGAAGCCAAACTGATCCATACGTTTGAAAAATATGACTGTCTGCTGATAGACGAACTGGGTTACGTAGAGGTTGAACCGGTGCAGGTCGGTCTTTTTTTTACACTGATGCAGAAACGGCACAAGACAAAAAGCACATTGATTACATCCAATCTCGGATTTGACCAATGGACGTC
>JAQIBZ010000121.1 GCA_027858815.1 Desulfobacteraceae bacterium | reverse complement strand
GTCGAGTGGCAGGGCTTCTTAAGCTGTCCGGGGTTGCTTTCAAATTATCAAAATAATGTTTTACGTTTACTGTCATTTGACGTATTGCTGGAGTGAACTCAACACCTTGAAACGACATACCTTCTCCCTATTTTTTTATTATATACCAAACTATAATGTTATTGTATAATAAAAAAATAGGAAATGCAAGATCAGTATGAAGTCAAATGAAAATAACTATAGTATATACAATATATGAGCATTGTTAATTAATTATCTGGTAGAGTTATCAGCTTAAACCTTTAAATTTATAATTAAAATATTGATTTAATATAATTTTTATGCTATAATTTATAGTCCAGATAGAGTAAAATAATTATGGAAGTGGACCATATCTTCAGTTACCAAAGTTAAACAGTTTAGAAGAAAATTTCTTACTGAATTGGATTGCATTAAATACATCATCAAACGCAAATGGCCAGAGGGCTTTCGATGTCCCTGATGCGGTAATGAAAAAGCAACGATGAATACAACTCATAAAACATTTCAATGCAAACCATGCCATCATAACAATGGCAATGGTTACCATGACTCCTTATAAAGAATCCCATCCTGGTCGGCGTAGAACTTTTTGATTTCGGTGTATCCATAATGTTATGGTCCGTTATATTTGCATTTTTCGAGATGTCTGTCATGTGAACAAAGGCCGGGATTACATACATAAAAATCCCGGCCTTTTATTTAAAGGTTTATGGTTTTATCGATTAGAGATTGTCCCAGTCTCCGGTGATCGGAGTCCATCCAGAGCCGCCATACCCGAATACAACATCTGCGACGCCGTTATCGTTGGAGTTCCTCAGATAGAACTTCCTGGTGGCGGGGTCATAAACGCCGATGGTGTCAACACCGTCACCGTCCCAGTCTCCGACAAGGGGCGTCCATTCAGAGCCGCCATACCCGAATACAACATCCGCAGTGCCATTGGAGTTAGAGTTTCTCAGATAGAACTTCCTTGTGGCGGGATCATAAACGCCAATTGTGTCGGTGCCACTTCCACCGGAGATGTCATTATTTGTTATCGTTACCGTATGAACTGTGGTTGTGCCCTGGTCGGCATTGATCGGCGTTCCCATGGTCACGATGACCGTTTCGTCGCCTTCAACATCGCTGTCATCAGTTACATTAAATGTTTCAGATTCGCTTAAATTACCGGCAGAAACAATGATTGACCCGTTTGCCAGATCGTGATCCGTTCCACCGCCGGTGGCTGTACCGGAAACTGTATAGGGCACCGTGACATCCGAACCTGCTGTCATATTCAAGGTGGCAGTCAGTGTGACCGTGCCAACGTCTTCAAGTACCGTCTGCGAGTCTGCGGACCAGTTTACTACCGGACATGGCCCTGTAGAGACAACAAGATCAACTGCCGTACCTGATGGAAGCGAGGTTCCTGCCGTTGGATCAGAACTGATAATATTGCCTGAAATAATTGTATTATTACATGTTGTGGTTATGGTGCCTAAGGTAAGTCCTGCAGCAGTAATTGATGATTCTGCTGACGCCTGTGCAGTATCGAGAACGTCAGGAACAT
Source organism: Desulfobacteraceae bacterium (assembly GCA_027858815.1). Classification (GTDB taxonomy): domain Bacteria; phylum Desulfobacterota; class Desulfobacteria; order Desulfobacterales; family Desulfosalsimonadaceae; genus SURF-3. The sequence goes on along the minus strand of JAQIBZ010000121.1, from coordinate 2,255 downwards.
CAACAGTGATAGCCAGGGTCACCAGACAATCCTCGATCTCACCGTCGTCAGCAGCACCGGTCGGTGACAGGCTGCCTGAAGTGCTCAGGCGGAACCGGGCATATGAATCACCCGCTTCAACGGCACCACCGGTTGCCTGGGGAATCGTAAAGGTGAGTGTATGAACACTGTCGATTGTACCTAAGTCATAACTGGTAAAAATTTGTTCACCGGAATCATCCCAGTCGCCGTCTCGGTTAAAATCTATCCACGCATCAAGCAGGTTGGAAGTCCCGTCGGAATTTTGAAGATTAACGTCCACAGTTGAAGTGTTGGTCCCGCTTATCAGAGCTGTGATCACACCTGAAATGGCCACGCCGTCTTCGTCATCCGGTGTTGATCCGTTAGTGTCGTCGCCGTCAGCATTTACTGAAGATTGACCATCCGATTCCGTATCCCGATTTGCGCCCAGGGTGGGTCCGGCTGCAAAATGACGGGCACCATCATCAGTTAATAACGTGGGGTAGCTGGATGCAAAACCGGACTGAGCTGCAGAAGGTGCATCGCCAAAATCATCCGGCGGGGGTGGGGGGACAGCTTCAAAATTGATTCCCCATTCATTCCCGCACCATTGTTGATAGTCACCGGAATCTGAATTCGAAATTGTTTTTTCGAGAAATATATACCCTGATTTTGAAACTGAAATTTGATAAGTTGAGTCAGAGGGAACATATTGTAAGGCATAAATGCCATTGCTGTTTGTTGTGGCAGTATAGGTACCGCCTCCACCCCGGACAGCAGAAATTGAAGCCCCTTCTAATGGATCTCCATTTGTATCCACAACTCTTCCGCTGATAATCTCACCGGATCCTGTTTTGAAAATATTAAAAATGCATTTGTAAATAACTGTAAAAGATGGGCTGCTGTCGATAGTCGGAAGGTTATACCAGGCATCACTGGAACCGGACCACCCCATGTTCAGATGATGATATAATGTTGACAGATTATATCCATAACCATCTGCTATAATGGCATGACCTCCTGAACTGCCCGTTATCCCGAGTATAACCGGGTTGTCAGCGTCCAGATTTGGATTGGCCATTTCATCTAATATCCATATATTGGAGCCATAATTATAGCCTTTGATCGCATTTGAGTACCCAAACGTATTCTTCAAAGCAGTAGCGGCATCTAATGTATCTGCGCCTGACCATGAGGATGTATAACTCATTTCGACAGCAACGCCGGCGTCATGGGTTAACGCCCCGATTGCCTGCCGTTGGATTTCAAGGATGCTTGCATCCGGATCCAGTACCATGTTGGCCCAGTCGTAAGGTCCGCCTGCTCCGTCCCCGCCCCTTAAATTACGACTTTGGGGTGTACCGTTAACTTCAATCGTAAATGAAGTGGTTCCAACACCGGTTACCAGATAACTGTCATATCTCAAACGTTGAGCAAGGGCAGTGGCCACACACCCGCAAACATAATGGTTCGGTGTATAATAATTGTAGCAATAACTCCCCCATTCAGAAGACTGATTCCATCGGCTCTGAATCAAAGGGGCGACCCGGATATCTGATATGGAGCCGAGTCCGGCTTCTTCCATCGGATCAATGGCCAGTAGCGTGTCCCATTTTGCTTTGGCATTCTGCAATGTGCCTTCAAGATTTTGTTTTCCTTTGGCCGCCATTGTTCTTGCATTTTCAATTCGGCCGGCTAGGTCATTGGAAACCAGAGCCCCCCAGGGATTATCTAATGACGAATCGTATGCTCCTTGTGCTGTGAAGCCAACAATTGGCTCTACTAAATCATCAGCTGAAACAATAACAAACCCTTCCGGGTCCAGTTTCACCACATAATACAAGGGCGTATTGGCGCTACTGTCATTATATATTTCGATATTACTGATCCGAAGTCCCATTTTTGCGTCCATTGGGTTCACATCAAGTGTCAGCCAGTTTGTTACAACGGTTCTGGCTTGATCAATAGTTGTAACTTTTGCGGAACACACAGATGAAAAGAAAAATAATGTAAGTAAGCAAAATAGTAATTTACGAACTGGCATTTACCTGCTCCCTTTTTTTGGAGTAAAATAATGTGGGTATGCACTTGACTTATAGCCTGTTTCACATGACTTCATCCTATATTAAATAGCTTTGCTGATACCTTCAGTCCAAAAGGCTTCTTCTTGCAAATTTACTTTTTGAATTAACTTCTGGCATGTTTTGTTGGTTACCTTTGCAAAGCCCTCTTCCAGTAAAATAAAAACTTTTTTC
>JAQIBZ010000113.1 GCA_027858815.1 Desulfobacteraceae bacterium | reverse complement strand
TCATTGCGAGGGAGGTACGACCGAAGCAATCTCATTATCGACAGGGGGATTACTTTGTCGTTCGTTCCTCACTCCGCGTAATGACAACCATGATTTTGAAGTTTTCGTTCAGGCACTATATAAACAAAAAAGCCCCACCCTGATATACAGAGTGGGGCTTATGTCATCATTTTTCTACTCAGCTATAAGCTAAAAAATTACAGCTCAAGCCATGAATCAGAATACAGGGTTCTGCCAAGAATAACATCAACTGTCTTGACAAAATCAACCAGTTCTTTATCCAGAGAGCTGATATCCGGTGCATTACCGTCCATTGTTGCATGAACCACATCCACGATATCCTGGCGTTTGCCTTTGGCAACAGCTGTCAAACGATCATCCAGCGGATCTGAAATAACAGATATCATGCCGTACCTTTCCAGCATAACCATGTAGGTTGTATTCAGGATAGGCCGCAGGTTTACGGGGGGGCCATTGGAGATATTAGACAGACCGCAGGTACTTTTTGCGCCCGGTGCAATATCCTGAAGCATTTTCTGGAATTCAAGAAGGCTGACACACTGCTGCTGCTGAATATTAACCGGAGTTACAATACCGTCAACCCAGATACGATCATTTTCAATACCAGCCTCATTGGCCGCATAAAGCAATTCCACACAAAGGGCAGCTCTTTCGTTTTCGTCTCTCGGTAATCCGTCCGGTCCCCACATTAATGCGACAAAATCCGCATTATATTTAGCTGCCAGAGGGATCATTTTTTCATATCTTTCAGGGCGGCACATAATTGAATTGACTATAGGTGCTTTTTCCGTGGATTTATAGACTTTAAGACCAGCTTCAATAGCATCAATGTTTGAACTATCAAGAATCAGAGGAACATCATCCACAACTTCCTGAACCGTCTGAATAACCCAGGGCATTAACTCCACGCCATCTTTCTTGGCCGGCCCGAGGTTGATATCAATATAGTCCATTCCTTTTCCTTTTTGAAAAAGGGCTTCTTCCTGGATTGGTTTCGGATCACGCGCTTTGAACGCAGCACCAATCTTTTTGGACATAACATTTAAACTTTCACCAAGACATAACATTTACTCTACCTCCATTTTTTGGCTTGACTGTTGACAACAACAGCACAATGCAAAAAACATCATGCTGCTGTTAAATATCAACGATTATTCAATCCGCTATTAATATTTTACCTTGCTTTTAAAAACGCAGGTAGATGCGGCGCTTCTCTCGGTCCAACAGTGATGGTCCAGTCCGGCAGCTCTTCTTCTATTTCACCTACGATGGAAGCGGCATATCCGGGAATAATCAGTTCTTTATTTTTAATTTTGTCTGCAATTCCGCATTTTTTAACAAACATGCCGACATCATCACCGGCAAATTTGCCGGCAGCCCAGGCGGTCAGTACGGACAGACCTTCAGTGTCTTTAATCAGCAACCAGGCCGGAACCTTGCTTCCTTCGATCTCACCGGAAACAATAAAGTAGGTCAGGGCAAAGTTGGTCGTAACAATAACCGGTGAATTTTCATCCGGATTTCCGATTTCATAAATACCTTCTACAACCGTCATCGGCCGCTGCGGATCGGTAAAAATATTGAGTCTTTCAAGCAACAGCGGAAACAACGATTCCGTAGTAAAATCAGAGAGTACGGTAATTGCGCCGTATTTTGCGATAAACATGGCAGCCAGCATGGTTTCCATATCCAGATTGGATGCCATTTCACACGGGAATGCGATGGTCGGAAAACCCAAAGAACGGTTTCCGGTTTTTAACGCTGCCCGGCGAATAGATACCTGATCTTCAAACGCCTGTTTGACTTCACGTGATCCGGAGTCAAGTACCAGTTTTTTAAGACCCATGCCTATCAATTTGTCTGTCAGAGGAATCAAAGCTTCAACAGAATCCGCTTTAACTGCCAGGGGTAAATCATTATCTTTTGCCAACGCACCAAAAGCATCTACGGTTGCTTCCGTGGCCGCATAAATCAACGGATTTTTAAAACTGGTGGCTTCAACCGCAGCTTTCATGGCATCTGCATTTTCCGACATTAAAATCAGATTAAATTCAGAAGTTTCTGCAATGGTTTTGGCTGTTTTGGCAAATGCTTTTGCATCTCCGGCATCTTCAACAGCAACCAGTTGCGGCCGAAGATTAAAACCCACACGTTCATACTGAAATGCATTCCAGATTGCCAGTTTAGCTTTAAGGTCTTTGTCCTTGATATCTGAGCTGACCTTAACTGCTAATGCTGTTGGGTTAAAAAATGTTTTTTCATGTCTGTATAATACGGTTTCTGCGCCTACCGTGAACTTTCGAACCCCTTTACCGATCTGAACCGGCAAAATCGGAGGAGCAGAGGCTTCCGCCAACTGTTCTCTCGCTTCATCCGATACGTAAGGACAACTGTCAAGCTCTGCCTTACCGGATGCAAGGTTCATTGCAAATGCAAGACAGGTGGGTACACCACACTCCTTGCAGTTGGTCTTCGGAAGGAGCTTGAAAATCTGAATACCAGTTAGTGCCATTTTTATCTCCTTATATACTTAATCAAAGATATACTTAATCTACATTGATTAAAAAAAAATCATCATAATAAATATAAATATTTACATCGCGGGAATGATGATATCAACATCCCGCGATGTCATTTAATTCATGACGAAAAATACAATTACCCGACCAGAGAATCCATGGTCAGTGCGGGATGGCCTTTTTCCTGAAGAAACGGCAGAATCTCTTCTTCCGTGATACCAACTGTTTCATCAGCGATCATGTCGTACAGACCCGGAACACCCATTTCTTTTCCACGTTTTTCTATACGCTCTTTGAGTTCTTCTTTCAACATTTTAGGCATCCACACCATTCGAAGCAGGCCACCATCCCCCAGGATAAACTTACCCTGGGTAATATTGTATTTGGAATGGCCGACAAATCCGGGAGATTGTGCCCCGCCGCCCATTACACCGGCAAGCGTCGTAAACTTCATTCCGGACGGTGTTTCTCCGGAATAATCACGACCGACTGTCATAACGCCGTTACATGAAGGCAGCATGGCTGCAATGCATTCACAGCAACCGCAGGTAGTCATGGGATCCTGAACCATTGAGTATAAATTATAATGGGGAACCGCACCTCTGGATGCTTTATAAATAAAGTCATTGACGCCTTTCCACTGCCCCAGAACTGGATCTAAACATTCACCTTTTTCAATGGGCTGGTTCGGACCGGTAGGATTGATTTCAAAAGATGCCTTGCAGTCCATCCAGTTGTATGCACCGCAAAGACCGGTTCGCTCAGGACTTACAGTACAAACATGGTTGGGCGCAAAAGACTGGCACAGCGTGCATGAGTAGTAAAGATCCACGTCAGCATCCGTCATTTTATCCACCCGTTCATCACGCGTCCTATATTCCGCACGTGCCCGCTTGGTCAGTTTATCGACATCTGCTTTTTTGGTGTAAAGCGTGACCTGAACCTTGTCCACAATTTTCTGAAAATCCTGGTGGAATTTGGCATGGAGCACAATGCCGATATGTTTCAGGCTGAAACCCTTTTCCATGGCAGACTTGCTAACACGGACCCAGGAAATGTCCCGCTGTCCGATATGCATAATACCCTGGATATAATTCACCAAATGATGGACCTGTCGTTCCATAATAGGTTCAAAATCAGACTGGAACTCCCGGCCGGCAACCTGTACGTAAATGGCCAACGGAAAGGTGTCACCTTCTTTAAGATCGGTCACATCCGGCCCAACTATCTCTACCTTGCCATCTTCGATTTCATTCATTTCCGCCATATTGCAAAGCTCGGTACACTGGGTTTTACCCCCACCGCACTGAACATGAAGATCTGCGCCACGAACACGTTCACCTTCATAAGCAGGCCCGAATGCCATCGGGATATCAATTTCGGAAACCGTAACCTTCAAACCGCGGACTTCAACAGATCGCTGTACGATCTCATCATGCGCGACATTGGCCACAACATGTTCGTAAGTGCAGATACCGGTAGGCAGGATTTCCGGAATATCCGTATCCGCCAGGGTCGGAAAACCCCAGTTAACACAACCGGCTGCTGCAACACCCCATTCGGTGCCGATATCACCCAATGCATTAACAAACGCAAAAATTCGTTCTTTGTTGTACTTCAGGATGGTGTTATAATCACCCGGCTGAACACCACCAAATGCCATGGCCGCACGATTGGCAAAACCAAGGGCAAATACTGCTGAAGAGATATCCGGACCAAACGGAACAATACGGGTATTCCACCCGATCTGTACATCTTGTTCAAGCAACTGATCAACCACGGAAGTCCCGTTGTGATTAGCCGCACAAAAAATATACAGGTTCCGTTTCTGGTAATCTTCAACGATCATTTTAGCGATTTCAGGCGTCGGCGCTGCACCAACGATAGCTGCAAAACCGGGAGCAGATCCATCAACAAACTCAACACCACGTTTTCGCAAAATAACGTCATCCGCCGGACCAACCCATTTTTTCCCGGCTTCCAGATCCGGATCTTCCTGGGCAATATAAAAATCAGGCGTTTCCAGAATACGGAGTGCTTCGATAATTTCATATGAAAAAATCGCGGCCATACCGGCATCCAGAAGAGGGCCGAGATACGGCAGATGATTTTTGCCTTTAACATGCGGCGGAAGCAATCCGCGTGCAAATTCAAGGGGTTTTTTCAAATCTTCAAGGGTTTCCACTTTCATCCCGGTCAGAGAATAAATAACCGGCAGATAATATGCGGTATTCGGAAAACCGATTTTGGTATCCGCATTATTACTTGCCAGCGCTTTTTTGAAAGCACCTTCAGCTGTTGAAACTACTTTATAGCCGCCCTGAATGGCTGCAAATGCTACTAATTTTGACATGTTTTCCTCCTTCATTGAGGATTTAATTCATTATATATTCAAATAATTATTCCGAATTAAGCTTCAAGAGCCTGACGGTCGGCCATATCCATAAGAACACGTTCACGGGCCTTATCAATGCCCAGTGCTTTACGTTTCGCATCAATGTGTGCAATCATCATGTGTGCATGCTTAATGGGGTCTGCTTCAAAATCCCACATACCACCGTAGAGTTTTTCCATTTCGTGGAACAGATAATCCTCAAATACCGGCGCGCCTGCAGTCGGAAAAGTATAGCCGAAAACAGTGTATACACCAGATGTTACAAAGTACTGTCCAATACTGATGGCTTTTTCACTCATCCATTCCGGAGCACTTCCAGCTGCAGGAAGGTCACAAATGTCCTTGCCAAGACCACCGGCTTTTACTACTTCCGTTGCTGCCAGAAGGATACGGCTGTTGTCCACACAGGAACCCAAATGAAGGACCGGCGGGATACCAACGGTTTCACAAACTTCTGCCAGACCCGGGCCGCAATAAACTGCTCCTGCTTCAGGTGTCAGCAAGCCTTCCATGGCACAGGCAATACCGTTACAACCGGTAGTCAGAACAATCACGTCATTTTTGATCAGTTCTTTAACAATCGTAATATGTGCTTCGTTATGACGGGTTCTGGCATTGTTGCAGCCAACTACACCGGCAATACCACGGATACGGCCGTTAATGATATTATCATTTAATGTGTAATATGTACCTCGGAAGGTGCCGCCGAGATGGTATTTAATAGATTCCACACCAAAACCGGCAATCTGAGTCGCTTTGTGCTGAGGAATCATTACTTCCGCACCGCGATTTTCAAAGTTATCGATGGCCATCTTAACGATTCGGACCGCATCATCCATGGCATGATGTTCATCAAATTCAATATGAAGCACATTGTTCTGCTCCATCCGGGCAATCGGGTGAGTGGTGATCAGCTTGGTATGGAAACATTTGGCCACATTTGCCAGATTCTGGAAAATACATTGAATATCAACCACCATGGCATCACATGCACCGGTGATGATCGCCAATTCCTGCTGCAGGAAGGTTCCTGCGGTGGGGATACCATGGCGCTGCAGCATTTCATTGGCTGTACAACAGATGCCGCCCAGCTGAATGCCCTTTGCACCCTTTGAAGCAGCATAATCAATCAGTTCCTGAGACTGTGCCGCAGCAATGATCATTTCCGAAAGAAGCGGCTCATGGCCGTGAATGATAATGTTGACATGGTCTTCTTTCATGATGCCCAGATTGGCTTCGGACTGTACCGGATAGGGTGTGCCGAAAAGGATATCCTGCAAATCAGTGGCCAGCATAGAACCGCCCCAGCCGTCAGCCAGAGAAGCTCTTGCTCCCTGTTTCATCAGATTTTTATAGTCCTGATCAACGCCCATGTGGGTACGGTGCATAATTTCAACGATTTCACGGTCAATATTTCTCGGCAATACGCCGGCTTTTTTCCATTTTTCATACAGAGGAGCAGGCGCACGTTTCAAATAAATAAGTTCGCCTTCGGGTTTGCCCCATTCGCCATAGGCGACTTCACCAGTTTCAAGAGCGATCTCATCAATATCTCTGTCAACAACTTCACCGTCAACCTCAACGGTTGTTGCAACACCCAGCGCTTCTGCAACCGCTTTCAGCTTGATGGTATCCTTGATTTTGTAATCATGATTTTCTTTCCGTGCCACAGACCGGAAAACTTCAGCAACACTCCGTCCATGATCGGAATGGGCAGCGGCACCACCGGCGATCATGCGGATAAAGTTCCTGGCTGCGATGGTGTTTGCGGTTGCACCGCAAAGACCTTTACGGGTATCTTCGCCTTCAATCCCGCCTTTAGGCAGCGGCAGACGACAAGGACCCATGGAGCAATTTTTACAACAAATGCCCTGCATCCCGATAGCGCAGGGTTTCATATTCTCTGCACGATCCCACACTGTATCAATACCAAGTTCCTGTGCCCGGGCAATCATTTGCTGTGTTGCCACATCAATAGATGATGCTACCGGATCAGCTAATTTTGGTGCCTTTGCAACTTTTTCTTTAGTAATTTCTGCCATTAGAGGTTCCTCCTCCTATTTTTTTGCAGGCAATGTTAATTCGATCAGTTGTTAAATGAACATTACCGGCAATTTTATTTGTTATCATCAAACTCTTTTATGAATTCTATCAAGATCTTGCAGAATCTTTTCATTTTGATCTTTCTGAACTGCGGCTGCCGTCATTGATACTGCCCCATCCTTACTGGCAGAAGCATGCTTAGCCATCATCTCGTCTCGCTCTGCTGCCCGTTTATCCCTTATCGCCTGCTCTTCCGCTTCACGTTTGGCAACTGCGTCAGCATCAGCTTTTGCTGAGGCTTCGGCGTCTGCTTTTGCTTTTGCTTCGGCGTCTGCTGAGGCTTTAGCTTCGGCATCAGCCTTTGCTTTGGCGGTGGCTTCAGCATCGGCGGCTGCTTTTGCTTCGGCGGCAGCGGTGGCTTCAGCGGCGGCCTTGGCGGCGACGGCTGGATCAACTGCCGGTGCGGCTTCCGCTTTTTCTTCTTTTACTTCAGCCTTCGGCGCTGCTGCTGCAGCCGGTTTTACCGCTGCTTTGACAGGATCGGCTGCTTTTTTAGGCGCAGCTGCTTTTTTCGGAGCTGCTTTCTTTACTTCCTCTTCTATGGTCAGATCCGGTTTCGGCGACATCTTGGCGAAATCAACATCCACATCATCCATCTGTTTTGCAACAGCAGCCACATCCTGAGCGCTTCCGCCGTCTGAAATTAAATCAATAAATGATTTTGCCAGGCGAATGGCTTCCGGATGACGCATGATCAGGATATTGGACCCGGCCATCAGGTAAGACACTGCACCGACGGCTTCCATCATAATGGCCCGGCGTTCGGGATCTCCCAGTTCAGGGGCGTCTTCAATAGACTGTCCCGCTTCCTTGCAGCGCCATACTTCATTGGCCAGATTATTAATCATCGGCAGCTGAAGTTTGTCATCACCCTGAGCCAGAGCAGCCATGCCAAGACGTTCCATAACGGAATAAGAGTATTCCATGCCATATCCCAGACCACCGGTGGTGGGATCAACAATAACGCGATCCAGCGGCATACCCAAATTTTCAAGTAAAATATTGATCTGCTTGGCAAGGTTTACATCAATGGGAGAAGAAGAAATAATGGTATGGCCGTAACCCATGGCACTGGCACCAATCCCTTTATGGTTTTTTTCTTCTACCGGTCCGATGGTCAGATTTTCTCCGTCACATGCCTCGGAGATTTTCTTTAATACTTCTTCGTCTTTTTCCGGATTTGCCACACCCCAGACAATTAATGGAACATCAATTGCCTTAAGTACGCTTTTAACGGTTTTAACCGCATCATCCGGACTTGCATCCTTGTCATTCGGGTCGATGCTTTTGAGCTGAAGTACGATTGCTTCCGCACCAAAGTCTTTCACACATTTTTTTGCCCAGGCCGCCGGGTTGGAAAGTACATCTCCAAACGGTTTTTTTGCGGCTTCCGGCCAATCTATCGGTTCCATGTCCCAAATCTCCATTGCGATTTTGGGTTTATTGGGCATGTCCCCTTCAAACTGATAAAACGGATAGCTGTTAGCACCACCAACAGTTAACGCTTTATCGCCCTTACCGATTGTAATCGGCTTTATGCTTCCTGCATAAGATTCTTTTACCATTTCGAAGCCCAATGTTACCTCCTCCTATAACCCAAAAAATAGGGTTAACATCTTATCATCCTTTTGAATGCAGCACTCCGGCTACATCCAATACCTTAAACATAAATCAGCCCGGTTTACGGGTAATTTCCTTAAAAAAAACTGTTTATTAATTTGTGATTAAACGACGCTAACCTATTAGAATTAGAAAGCTTTAATCACTATATAATCAAAAGGTTCCTATTAAATATTAAAAAAATATATTTGTCAATAACATGGTTAACTTTTTTATAAATTTTTCTTTCTTTCCTCCAGTCGGCTTTTCAATTTGGGGAACAGATTCAGATCCGTATGAGGCAAAAACAACGCGGCAATATAATGATCCATATATGATGCGGTTTCGGAAAACTCAAAATTGGTCATCCGGGCCAGCGTTTCGCCAACATCCCGCCGGATCCGATTTGTCAATGAACTCATCCGTGCGCCGAGAAGCGATCCGTTCCCGATAAATGTCACCTTTTCATGATCAATTTCCGGCAGCAGGCCAATGACCATGCATTTTTCAAGATCCACGAAACTCCCGAATCCCCCGGCCAGAATAATACGATCCACCGCATGAATATCCATGCCGACTTCCTTGAGCAGGGTCATACAGCCGCTGTACATGGCACCCTTGGCCCGGATCAGATTATCAATATCAATTTCCGTCAATACAATATCCCGGTCGATACCGCTGACATCTTCCCAGGCCACTACATACTCATAAACCCCTTCCGACTTCCGAATACGGGGGGTGTCCAAATCCCGGTTAAATTTTCCATTATTACTGATAACACCCATCTCAAACAAAATCGCCACCATGGTAATCAGCCCGCTGCCGCAAATTCCCTTGGGTCGGACATTGCCGATGGTGATGTTCATAGGTTCCAGGGTCAACGGATCAAGGGAAAAATCTTCAATCGCTCCTTTAGCCGCCCGCATCCCCATCTTGATGCCACCGCCCTCAAAAGCCGGCCCGGCCGAACATGCGGCACAAACCAGCCAGTCTTTATTGCCGATCACGATTTCCGCATTGGTGCCGATATCCATATACAATGTCAGCTCATCATCATGCCCCATACCGGAGCCCATTACTCCCGCGACTATATCACCGCCCACATAACTGGATACCTGCGGAAACACAAGGGCCGTCACATGCTCCGGCAGATTCAGGCCAAGCCTGTAAGCTTTCACCTGCGGATAGAGTAAGGCCGCAGGAACATAGGGGGCCCTTCTAATATAACGCGGATTCACATTTAAAAAAAGCTGCGTCATGGTGGTATTGCCGGCAAGCGTAATCGTAGAAATTTCTTCCGGATCAACACCGGATTTTTTTGTTATCTTTTCAATAACCTTATTAATAGTTCCTACAACTTTTTCATTTAAGGTCTCAAGCCCGCCTTCTTTTTCCGCATACACGATGCGGCTGATCACATCTTCACCATAGCTGATCTGCGCGTTAAAATCACCATACTGCGCCAATGCTTCTCCGCTAATCAGGTCAACCATCTGACCATAAACCGTTGTGGTGCCGATGTCTACCGCAATGGCATAATTACGGTCCGTCGTATCTCCGGACTCGATATTAATGATATGGTTTTTACCTTCCTCACGCACCGGACGGGCAATGGTGACTGTAACCTTAAAATCTTTCTCCCGCAATACATCCGGGAGTTTCCGAATCACGGACATATCAAACTCAAGACGGTGTTCATTGTGCTTGCTTCGCAGCTCATTGACTATCCGGGTGACATCCGCCACATTGTCATTCGCTGATGGTTCCGGAAGTTCCAGGTATTTCTGCTCCACCGGAGGAATAAAAAGCCCCTGCTCTTTTAAATCTTCCAGATTGCGCTCTTTAATCCGGGCGGTTTTTCTGGGGGTTGCCATTTTATTTAACACACTCGAATCAATCTCAGACTCCACCGGAATGCGCACAACAAGGTCGCTGTTTACCTTTGACAGACATGCCAGGCGGTATCCTTTATCAATATCTTCCTGGCTCAGTTTTTCCGAGACCCCCCCGCCGACATCGCCTTTTTCAATCATTACGCGGCATTTACCGCAGATGCCTTCCCCACCACAGGACGCATTAATATGTACCCCGGCAGCCATTGCCGCCCGAATCAGAGACGCCCCTTCTTTTACTGATACTTCCTTTAAATGGGGTAAAAATTTTACCTTATATTCAGTCATCTTATTGCTCCGTTACCCACTACCTGCGGCAACAAATTTTTGATTGATATTTCAGACAGATAACTTTCATCCACCCATTTTCTGAACACGCATCAACAGACTATTTTTATTCAATTTAAATTGATATTTTCACTGCGAAAACTTTGACCATCAATCCCCACATTTGTCAAGATTATAGACAGTGCTCAATTGAATTAATATTGCTACCGATACAAAACAAATTATAAGCATATGCCATAAAAACCAACGGGTCAATCAGGAAATAAAAAAGGAATCAAAAAAAACCGGGTGACACAAAGAAGGGATAACAAGCTGTGATAAATACGATTTATAGCCTATTGCATTTAAACAAAATATATAACAGCAGGCTCGGGCGGTCAGATAAAAAAAAATTTTTATTTATTTTTATTTTTCTGGAACGAGAGGAACAAATTCAGGAAATTTTTTCTTTTTGAAGTGCTACATACTGTTTTTTAGCCCAGCTCAAAAAAACAAACATCACGATAATCAGCAGCACCGTCACACCGAACATTACCGCATTCAAGTCTGCGGCAGACCGGCCCAGCAGAACAAACGGAATACACATGATCCCCTGCATGGCCCAGTTCAGCCAGAAGCAATAACGGAATTTAACACCGGCCAGAGGCAATAAATAAAGCTTTACCGAGTAAGGAAAAACCGGAAATGTCAATGTGAAAAAACTGAAAAGAAACTCCTTATCTTCCGGCACTTCCGGTATCTGATAATTTTTACGTTTAACCAGGTAGCTTTCAATGGGATTTCGAACACCGGTCGCCAGTAGGTATGCAATCAAAATATGAACCGGTATGATGACTTCCAGTAAAAAAAGACCGTTTAATGTTCCAAACTTGAGCCCGATGAGCAGCAAAAAAAATGTCAACGGCACCCCCACTAAAGGCAGAAATACCATCAACGGGATAAACAGTTTTGCCGGGGTATTTTCATTGATCAAAGCAGTGACCTGATGGAACAGGTCATATTTGATTAAAAAATACATAACTGCCGTAATCATCGAAAGGGTCGCCAAGGCGATGACAATTTTGTATTTATGTTTCAAAACGATTTCACTCAAATCCGTTAAATGTTTTATTTCATATATTATTCTTATGGGAAAATACTGATATCCATATTGAACGAGTCAATTTTTTATCATGCTTTCATTCAAAAGAAAACCGATTTCAACGATATTTCGGCCTTGATCATCGTTTCGGCCATATGTAGGGGAGGGCTTTATGCCCTCGCGAAAATCGGGAGGGGATGAACCCCGCACCCTACTCTACGGAAAACGGGCGGGGATAAACCCCGCACCCTACGGAAAAACGGGCGTAAGCCTCAATCATCGGGAATAACTTCACCCAATTTTTCCAGATCA
>JAQIBZ010000097.1 GCA_027858815.1 Desulfobacteraceae bacterium | reverse complement strand
TTGCATGAGCAACGATACGGTGGTTAGCCCGCCAAACGGGCTCAACGGCTCATCATACGTTTCAACTCAGGTTGAAGCATTGATTTTTTTTAGCCTTTACAAGTTTTTTGGTAAAATCTTTACCTTTGTGCGTTTTCCTATTATATTTTTTACGTCTTTTTGCCATCTGGGAACCTCCAGTTTGTTATTGGTTAATTGCTTAAACTCAATAATAACAGGTTTTCCAGGTGGTTTCTTTATTTATTTAAATCATTCGCTGCAAAATTCAGGTAATAATAAAAGATAAAAAAATAACTGTAAGGTAATTTCATCGCCATGGATGATAATATGTTTTAAATTCAGTTTGTTGCCTTGTGTATAGGAAGCCTATGATTAGGTCATTAAGGCAAAAAAAATGAAAGTGAATAAAGACAGAAAAAGATATGGATATTTTTTCGACTTGCAGGAAGTAAACATAGAGGGCGTTTATTGTTTATGTCAAACTGTCCAAAATGTCTGAATCTGTTTCTTGTTTTTCTGATTTAGTATTTATTAATAATATGGTTGAATCTTTCGCCCGTTTTGGAATACTTTGGTGGCGTCTTTCAATGTCGCATCCGGTGCGACAGCCACATAGATTTTGGAATTGATATGACAGATTCTTTCGGCAGTGCGATATGGATAATGGTGGGTTAATATGAATAATTTTTACAAATCGGTACTATTTGTATGGGGCTTTGGAATGTTGCTTTTTTGTGCCATTTCATGCGCGAAAAAAGCAGGTATAGATCATACTTTTTCTGCTGAACAGGGGATTAAAAGACAGATAGAATATGGTGAAACATTATTTGACAAGGGAAAATATGATCAGGCGGCAGATATTTTTAAAGAAATTCTAAAATATTATCCAGAAAATGTGATTGCCCATTATCGGTTAGGCGTAATATCGGGGAAACAGGGTGATATGAAAAAAAGCGCTGGGGAATTTGAAAATGTTGTATATATTGATAATAATCATCATAAGGCCTTTTACAATCTGGGTGTGATTTATTCCTCGCAAGGGCCCCTTTATTCTCTCCAAATGGCGGCGGATAATTTCAACCGTTATCTTGCCCTTGATCCCTATTCTGCAAACCGAAAAAAGATTTTGGACTGGTTTCAATCGCATGGGCTCAAATTTAATAATATTGAACCAAATATCGGAATGGATAGAAATGAGAATGCATCAAAAGATGAGGATGAAATGATTTTTCGGGCCGATAGGTATATTGAACAACAGGAGTTTGATAAGGCTGAAAGTCTCTATAAAGCAATTCTGAACAGTAATCCGAGAAACAGTATCGCTTATTATAAACTGGGTGTTATGTATATGAAACAGGAGGCGTTTGCAAACGGACGAACTGAATTGCTCAAAGCAATTTCGATTGATCCCGGATTCAGCAAGGCTTATTTCAATCTGGGTGTACTCTATTCCATCAGAGGGGAGACATATGATGTTGAAAAGGCAGAATTTTTTTTTAGGAAATATCTGACGTTTGAACCGGATTCGTCACAAAAAGAGAGAATTGAAGCATGGCGGATCAAAAATGAAACGGTTAATGTTGATTGGCCTTCTCGTGAATCACAAGAGTTTGGCAAGTCATTCCCTGTTTATTCTCCGAACAACTTTAAAAATTGGCTTGAGAATCAGGCTGGTGAACTCAGCAACGCAAAAGAGATAGAGGAATAAATCAAGCGAACTATATTTGAAATTTTTTTGATATGAAGAATTAAATGTAGTGGAAAGATTCAGTTTTACAAAGAGGAGAACAAAATTTTTTGCTTGATAACATGATATTTAAAAAAGCATAGAACAAAAATTAAAATATTCCTCTAAAATCGTGGCAGTTCACCACTTGTGTTTCTGGGTGTCCTTTGTGAGCAATACTGATTTTATGGGCAGTGATAAATGTTTGGATAGAAGGGGTATATTCTTAAAACTATGAAAGATATCAAAGAATGGTTTTCCTTAGGCTGAATCATTATTAACATAGCCAACTTAATCACCATCTGGCTTACTTTACATTTGTTTGAATTATATTTTATGATTTAATCCGTCATATATTCAATAGCTTTTATGCCTATTATGTGTATCGGTATCCGACCCTGACCTGAGATGGATTCTTTTTCTCATTTGATTGTTTCCTGCTTCTTTTTCACATAATTTTAAACTTCACAATAATTCATCTGAAATTTCTGTAAAATAAAGTTAAGATAAACTGAATATACAGGCTTTGGGGGTATAAGAGTATTTAGAATGGATCTGATTTCAGCATTGCGGTATGAATAGAATAAACAGGAGAAACTGGTTTGGAGATAACATCTTTTGGATATGGGACAGATATCGGCGCTTCTCGTGACAGAAATGAAGATAGCTTTTGTGTCATGCCTGATATTGGTCTATGGGTGATTGCTGATGGGTTGGGAGGCTATAAAAGTGGGAAAACAGCCAGTCAAATGACGGTTGAAAAGTTGGCTGATAATATTAGAAAAGGAATTCCCCTTGCGGAATCCATATCAAATATCCATCTGGAGATATTAGCTGCAGCGGATTCGGATCCGGAAAAATGGAGAATGGGGTCAACAGCCGTTGCGATAAAAACGAACAATTGGCATTATGAAATTGCATGGGTGGGTGACAGTCGGGCATATTTGTGGAATGGTAATGATCTAAAACAGCTGACCAGAGATCATTCCTATGTTCAGGATCTTCTTAACGAGGGTATGATAAATGAAAAAGATGTGATTGGTCATCCACAGCGCCATGCAATCACTCAGGCGTTGGGTGCGGAAGGGTTGGAAAAGGTAGATGTTGATGTTATTTACGGAATCTTTCACAAAAATGAAAAGATTCTCCTATGCAGCGATGGCCTTTCAGGTGAAGTCGATAATGTCCAAATAGCATCGATCCTTTCTTGTGAAGATTCTCCTCAGGCAGCAGTTGACAGGTTGATCGATTTGGCCAATATCAATGGTGGTTCAGACAATATCACGGCAATATTGATATCAGCACCTGAAGATACAAAAATAAAAATAATTGGGGAGAATACAGAACCAGCTAAAACGGAAACCTTACGAATTTATCATACTACGAATTTTTATCCATTGATGCAATGGATTGTTATTTTATTATTGTCTCTGATGATTATCGTCTTAATGGTAAATGTGCTGTAGCGCATTGGAAATGTTGGGGCAAAATTTTTAATAAAAATACCGCAAAGGGTAAAAAATAATTTTACCCCTTCGCAAGATTTTATATGCGGCTAAATTTTTTTTTAATCCCCGATTTAATAAACCATATTATAGAAAATAACCAGCGCTGGCCGGATATTTTTTGTAGAACCAATAAACTTTTGATTTATAATGCTTCAGGAGGTTGTTTTTAAGTTAAAATATCTGAGGCTTTTTAAATTTTAATCTATTTCACTCTTGGCGAGTTTTTCAGCAGATATTTCCGGGCATCAATGTTGCCGAGATCGGCAGCAGTCTGGATATATTCCATGGCTTTGCCGGATTCGCCTTTCAATAAATAAATCCATCCAAGCCCATAGTGATAGTCTCCG
>JAQIBZ010000076.1 GCA_027858815.1 Desulfobacteraceae bacterium | reverse complement strand
TTCTGGAATAACCTTTCCTGATGGCCTCGTAAAAAGTTCCTTTTCCACCACAGAGGCCACAGAGACCACAGAGCAAATACTTTTCTTTAAATCACTTACCTCTGTGCTCTCCGTGTTCTCTGTGGTTAATTTTATTTTTCAGGATTCTTTCCCGACAACTAAGGAAAAATAATGGACGACAAACTCAAAAAAGCCATTTTCAATGCGGTTGAAAACGAACCGTTTGCACAAAAACTGGGAATAAAACTGGTTGACCTGGCACTCGGATACTCAAAAGTGGAAATGACTTACCTTCCGGATGAAATGGATAATATTTACCAGCGGGCCCACGGCGGGGCCATTTATTCTTTAATTGACGAAGCGTTTGAAACTTCCTGCCAGACCCACGGGACCGTAGCCGTAGCGCTAAATGTCAATGTTTCCTATACCGCCAGCCCAAAACCCGGCGCACACCTGATTGCCGAAGCCCGTGAAATCACCCGATCCAAAAAAATCGCCCACTATGATATTTCCGTTACGGATGACGACGGCCGGCTGATCGCCTCTGCCAAAACCATTGCTTATCGCACCGGCAAACCAATTCCATTTTATGATAAGCCATAAAGAGTGATTGCATTCTTATAACGACGGGTCAAAATCGCAGCACAGGCAAGCATTTTTTTTGCGCCCGGCAGCTGACGAAGCGAACAGGAACGCCGGGCATTAAAAAACATGTCTTCATAATCTCCTTCTTCAAATGCCTGATATGCTTTTTGTAAATGCATGGCTGCGTCTTTTTCAATTTTAATCAAAAGGCTGAGATCGGTTTTACATCGATGGCAAACCGGCTTGCCTTTGTATTTCGCCTTGCAGGTCGGACACCGTTCCATGGTTTGTTTACCCTATATAGAATAAAATATCATCCAATTCCGCACAAGAAGCATCCGCATCTTCCCACCGTTTTCCCGTTGCGGCATCCCGAATATCCTCGATGATATTGATCATCTCATCCCGGTCATCTTCCGGGGCCTCACTGATTTTCGCCATGGCCCGGTTAATTAATTCTTCATATTTTGAAGGAAGTTGGTCGGCAGAATCAATGATTTCGAAATCACCGTCGATGGTTTCATTATCTTTTCCCGACCAGATGCCGTTAATCCTGTTTTGCGTATCAACCAGATCCTGGTCGGAAAACCGGGACATGGCATTTTCAATGACCGCATTGATTTCTTTGCCTGATGTTTTTTCAATTGCCTTAATTTTTAATATCCCGTTTAAATCCAGATCAAAGTTTAACACAATCGGGCTGCCGGCAGGAGCATCCGTCAGATTAAACAGGTAATTGCCCAGCAATATATTATCCAGTGCATCCGGCGCCTCCCCCTGACAAACCTGGACATTAACGGCCTTCTGATTGTCATACATGGTTTCAAAGACTTCGCTTTTACGGGCCGGTAGTTTTGTGTTGCGCCGAATCAATGGAATAAACTTTGTTTCAGTCGGTTGGCCGTTAATTTCACCCACCGCAGATGTACCGAATGTATAAGGGGTGACATCAATCAGAACGCCCGAGCCTTTCATTCCCATCTCCCTGGCCGCCTGCATGCCGGCCCCCACGGCAACACAAAGGTCGGGATCAATTTCACTATGAGGTAAATGACCAATCTTTTTTTCAAGCATGTCCGAGACCATGGGAATCCGGGTGCTGCCGCCGACAAGAATAATCTTTTCAATCGCAGACGGTAAGACTGCCGCATCTTTCATGGCTTTGGTAACTGATTCCATGGTGCGGGAAAGATCGGTTTCAATCATTGCTTCAAACTCGATACGCGATAGCTCAAATGAAAGATGAATATCCCGGCCGTCTTTTTTAGCAATATGATCTTCTTCAATCACTGAAAAAGGGGCAGCGGACAGTTCGATTTTAGCCTTTTCAGCCGATCTTTTCAGGCGCGCCATGATCGTGACATCCTTTCGAACGTCCATATCATGTTCGGCCTGAATCTCCTGCGCCAGCCGTTCCACAATTTTCCAGTCAAAATCATCTCCGCCCAGGTGGTTATCTCCCGTACTGGAAAGAACTTCAACCACGCCTTTTTCAATTTTGACAATCGACACATCAAAGGTACCGCCCCCCAGATCAAATACCAGGATTCTTCGTGTTTCGGGATTGCTGCTTTCATACGCCAGTGATGCGGCGGTGGGTTCATTGATAATACGTATGACCTGAAGCCCGGCAATTTCTCCTGCCTCGCGGGTCGCCTGGCGCTGGGCATCCGTAAAATAAGCGGGAACCGTAATCACCGCTTTTGAAACCGGTTTCTTCAACTTTTTTTCCGCCCGTTCTTTGAGCGCTTTGAGAATAAAAGCCGATATTTCCTGAGGCGAAAAAACCGAATCTCCGAGTTTTATCTGCTGTGCAGTCCCCATCAATCGTTTCACCGACAGGATGGTTTTTTCCGGCGCGGCAAGGGCCTGATTAAATGCCTCTAACCCGACAATCACATTCCCGGCTTGGTTTAAACCAACGCAGGAGGGGACAATACCCTTGTCATTTTCGCTAATTACATCAACAACGCCATCAAAAATAAACGCAACTTCTGAATTGGTGGTGCCTAGATCAATGCCTATAATCGGTTCCATATAACACTCCATTGATATTTATACTGCAAAATCGGTTGTTTATTAAAACTAAGAGGATCATCCGCAACCCGTCCCGCCGTTCACAATGACTTCAGCAATTCTCAGGACGTCCTCGCCCTTGATAAAACCGCCGAGATGTTCTTCCAGAACAATATTACTTTCTTTCTTCGGATCAGTTCCCTTTCCCACAGCCCGCATCAACGACGGGTTAAACGGCTGCCCGATACTGACCATCGGTGTGATTCCGAATTTAATCAAAATCCGGTCAAACCGGCGCACAGCCATTTCATAGCCTTCGGCAACTCCTTCAATCCGCTGGCGGCTGGACCGCCGAAAATAAATGCCTTTGTCAAGTGCCGACCGGACTGCCTCAAGACCGCGCATCAGGGCATCCCGGATATCAAAAAACTGTTCAACGGTTCTGATCTCACACGCTGCGCGAATCCGTTCTTCCAGACTTTCCAAACCTTGCGTCCGCTCCCTGAAAAGAGTCGCATATTCCATGGTGTTATCCAGCAGGTCCCCGTAAACTCGGATGGCATTATTCTGCTCCCGGTTCTGCAACTTAATCTCCTGTCGCAGAGCCGTAAATTCAGTCAGCAGCGTATATAAATCGCAGGCATCCATTTGGATTCCATTCGG
The DNA here is from genome assembly GCA_027858815.1 of Desulfobacteraceae bacterium. Lineage (GTDB taxonomy): Bacteria > Desulfobacterota > Desulfobacteria > Desulfobacterales > Desulfosalsimonadaceae > SURF-3. Next base: position 3,614 of record JAQIBZ010000076.1, on the reverse strand, counting down.
TAGCATGCGGTCCAGGGACTGACCATCCGGCGCAATACCATCTGGCACAATGCTATCCGGGCGTGGCTTTTCCTCAGGCAAATCATCCAGCCACGCCTTAAAATCCGTCAGTGCTTTTTCTTTCCATCCGGCCGCACTTACCGTGCTGTCAATGGCATTGCCGGAAACCGGCTTTTGACGGCGGAATTTTGAAAAAAATTGCTGCATTCGGTTACTTTTTTCCATTGTCACCTCGCAGCCCGATTTTATCTTCCATCCCGGCTTCATTCAGCAATTCCGCCAGTCCTGCCCGGCGACGGGCAATGTGGACGGAACGGGCCAACGCGACCAGCACGGATTCCGAATCCGAAAATTCAACTGCACCCAGAATCCGATTTTTGACCGCCTGTCTTTTTGATTTAATCCGTTCATAGGATTCCGTGATATCCTGAAACCGACGGGGATTTTTTTCCGGCGTATATTTTTTAATCAGCTCAAGGTACTGATGCCGAATTTCCTTGTCCGAAGCATCCGTATCCAGGCCGAGAATATAGTAATCCGACAGCATATAACACTTCCTTACGCTTTTCCAAAAAGAATAATCCTAAGTTCACGCGACATGAGTTCAATTGTTGCGTTATCCATAAATTCAGTCATCATTTCCAGCGGCAGAGCATATGGCCCGCTTGTAATGGACTGCTTAAATTTCAAAACCGCTTTTTTAGGTGCCCCGGTCAGACCCGCTTCAATGATCAGGTTTTCCATAGTTACAATCATTTTCTGACTCATATCGGTTAGTTGAGGAACAAAAAATTCATCAAAATCGGCGTCAAATTCATCGTCAAATTCATCGTCATAATCGTCGTCATAGCCACCATTCCAGTCACTGAAACCATAATCCGGGTCCAGATACTTAAAATCAAACATTTCCAGCGATTTTTTCAGGGCGGGCTTATCAAATATCATTGTTGAAAGCCTTCGCGCGGCAACCCGAAGGGTTTCAATCTCTGATGGCTGCACATCTTCCACAACATCTAAAAAGGCAAATTCGTCATCTTGCAAATCGCCCTTAAAATGTTGGACCGTGACATCATAAAAATCGAGTATGCCGACAAAATTTTCATCCGCCTTTTTTCGCCGGCGTTTTATTTCCTTAAGCACCGGTTGATAGCGGCGGGTGCGGATCAGGTTGTCGAATACCGGTATAATACAATGGTCCTCAATTTTGGCAAGAATCCCCCGGGCCCGTTGCTCAAAGATCTCCGCCATATTGTTTCTGAAAATAACGGGTAGTTCAAGAGACAGAGGCATAAACAAAGAATTAATCTCAGACGATGTCAGTGTATCAATGCATTTCAGCCGGTTACGGATGGCCTGATCCACCACACGGATCATTTTTTTATCCCATGTCTTGTTTCTGGCATTATCATTCACATCAAGAAACAATGCGCCAAGGGATCGGAGGCATTCAAAGGGGGTCAGGCGCTCCATAAATTCATCAATCGTTCGGCTGACATCCCCATGATCAACGACCGTGGTATTTTTAAACAAAGACATTTGCCCCTTTTCGGCAATCCGGAGCAGTATCTGTTTTTCAGTCACAAGAAAACGGGTATCCGGACTGACCAGGCCTTCTGCCTTGCCAATATCCTGCCCGGCCAGTTGCAGGTTGTCGCGTGCGATATTTTTATCCGCCGAAATCAGCAGGGACAGCACATGCATATTCATTACGCGGATATCATGGGGCGCTCTGGTCATGGCTTCATTTAATATTTTTTCCGCCTTCCGGTAGGCATTTTTGCGATAATAAAGTTTTGCCAGTTCCATGCAGGGGTAAGGATCATCCGAAAAATGCGTCTGCATAATGGAAAACCCCTCTTCAATCCATGCATGCGATTTCCGATCATATAGCATCAGATCGGCCAGCAATTCATAGGCTTCCCGGTTGCCCGGATCATGACGAACCGCAACCACCAGCAATTCGGCGATCAATTCCGGTAAATTTTCCGATGTCAGGTGCAATAATCTTTTTAAATCATTACCGTTATCTTCAATACTGCGGCCGCATGAAAAACTCCGCTGATAATTTTTGATTGTTTCCAAAAGCACAACCCCGGTGGCCATGGCACGATCTTTTTCTTCCGGAAACTCAAGTTCAAGCATGGACAGGTATAAGGCTGCATTGTGAAACGGCGTGGACGTCATCATCAAACAATCCAATTTCGCTTCCAGAAGTTTGGCAAGTGATTGCGGCAGCAACTTATAAATCAGGTCAAAATAATCATATTCTCTCATCCGGCCCTTGCCGGTCATATTCCAGGATAATTCCAGAATATGAAAAACCGCGCTGTCCGTTGTCCGGGGAGATACTGTTTCAGCAATCTTTTTGATATACCCGCCAACTTTTTTGGATCTATTCTGACAAATTTCATCACACAAAGCGGCAATCTGATATTCCAGATGAACCGGACCGTCCCAAAGACAGGAAACCCCTTTGACGTCATTTGCCAGTTTACAGGCCAGCGGTTTCAATAAGGAATCATCGGCAATCATATTCAGCGCCCGCTGCATGCCCGAATCCTCCTCTTGATAAAAACAAACCATTGCGTGGCAGATTATCCGTACCGTTGACCAGGGAGAAGACCGGGGAACGGGTTTGAGATTCTCATAAGCGGATTCCCAGTCACCGGCGTTCATCCGATTGATCGCATCCTTTACCAGTGGAAGATCCCTTGTTAAAACGACCCGTTCATCCACTGCATCCAGCAGATCCCATTGCGGACGGATAAAAAGCCGTTCGGCAAGATATTGTTCAATTTTTTCCGAAGGCTTGTTTGCCGTCAGAAAATCCGAATATGCGCCAATCGCTTTTTTGATATCCACGGTTTTTAAAAGAAGAAGCAGTTCTTCATCGGTAAGGGATTGATACGAAGGCATCAAAGCCCAGGCGAAATTATTCACCTCCTCTGCTTCGGCAAGCATCCCCTTTTCACGCAACTGTATCGCACGCAGGGAATAAGCCTTAAACAGCAACCCGTCAACCTGATCTTTTGGCCAGCCTTTTTTTGCCGCCATCTTCAGGCAGGCAATGGCATCCCGCTGTTTACCGATATTCAGAAACCCCTCACCCTGCCGAAACAATTCAGCGGCTGATGCGTTTTTGAAAACCTGATTTCCCTTATTTTGATTCTTTTTCTTTTTTTTGTTTTTCGCCATGTGTTGATTCTTTTATCTGATTAGGTTGAAGATATGCAGACAAACGGAGGATTATATACTGCAATTTTTAAAAAGAATCAAGACCGCTGAAAAAAAATTCCGGCTTCAGCCGGACAGCCCTCTGTTTTCCCGAATTTATTCTTTTACTGGTGTGCGTTTTCTGATAATATTAATGAGTCCCGCTAAAACTGTATACAGTTACAGGCACCACTCCTGTTGGGTTCGCCCGACTCAACAAAGCCCCAACATACTAAGATCACATAAATTTAGCAAGCCCAACAAACCGAATGGACGCAACCCGCCCTGCCTGTAATTTCATTTTTCACCACTATCCATCACCCTATTTTCTTCATTAATTTATACGAATTTTCTGATAACAGTTATATACTTATATTTTCTTCATAACCCCATTCCCGCCC
>JAQIBZ010000652.1 GCA_027858815.1 Desulfobacteraceae bacterium | reverse complement strand
AAATTAAATAATTGAACCTCATACTCATTTTTCGGCAGGAGATCGGCTAAGATTTCACTGCCCAGTCCAGAGAATCGATGCCGTGTAAAATAAAAATCAAACACGGGCGGAACAGCGATACAGGCTCTTAATGGTTTTGCGTCCCGAATTTGAGGTGATGTCAAATCCGGATTAGGCAGCTGATTGTTCATTGATACCTCAAAAAAAGATATGATTACTGTTGCTTTGGAGCAGACTCTATCATTTTATTGAGGCAAAATACCATCATTTTAATACTTCCTATGTCAACTTAGGCACTTGTTTTTTAATTGACTTGGTTGCTTTTTTAGGTTTGCCGGGTTTAATAAGTCCCAGTGATTTACGAATGTGATTCAGCAATGCTTTTTCCTCGCCGTTGAATACCTGGTCAGCCAGAGCCATCTGTTCGGCAATTTTAATAGCCGTTGCCTGATCTTTTTTATTCGGGATCAGTTTCGCCAGTGCTTTAATCGCTTTATCCCGATCAGCATGAAGGATGCAGGACTGCTGACGAATCATTTGTTTAAAGTCTCCAACGCTTAAGCTTTTAAGCCTTTCGTCAGCTTCAACGATGTGATTGAATGTTTTTAAAGCACTGCGCTTTAACATTTCATCCACATGTGCCATGGCAACCATAATACGGACCACACCTTCTGCAAAACCGCCATCTTCAACCATATCAAGCCATTCAATAAGATAGGTATTGTCATCAATCGATATGTCATCAGTTGTCGCGTCTTCCGGTTTCTCAAAAAATGAAAGTGTCCAGGGATTCCCATACATCGATTTGAACCAGAATTCCTGATTTTGATCGCGGAGATCCCGAAACATGTTTAAAGAATCTGAAATCAGCTCTGAAACGTTTTTTTCCAGTTTGGCATACGGATTATCCGGTGAAACCGGCCGGCGATTTTCTTTAACCTTTGGGGCGAGAAATTTAAAACCATGCATCAATGGATTGATGTCTGCAAAAGCATATCGGGACATCCTCAGTGGGTGAAGTTGACGCAAAAATTCAGCTGAAAAACCATTAACCATAGACTGCACCCCGGGGCTTATAAATGTGCGATACAGGTGATCGTTAAATTTGGAAATTGAGGCCACGGGCATAAAGTTATCCTCATCGCTCAAACCGTCATCAAGGGCTAAGATATCATCCATATCACGGGTTTCAAACCGGACCTTATTCCGGTCTTCTGATGCGTCCTCTTCAATGACCATCTCATAGAGGCCGGGAGAGAGATATTCGATCAAGTCAATGCTTGCAATAATTTCCTTGTGTTCTTTTCGGGAAATTTTGCCGGATACGAAAATACCCAGATGGTTAATGGTTTCATGAACCAGGTATACCACAACCTGCTGATGCCGTTTGAGTTCGTCAACGGATTTCCATACCTTGACAATCCAGTTCAGTGCCTGCTGGGGCGGGGTAATGTTATCCCCGTTGGAAGCAAATACCAGTATCGGGTCCTGTAGATTTTTCAGGTCAATGCGTCGGCCTTCTTCTTTAAAGTTGACACTGGCAGTTTCCCTTATTACCCTAGAAAAATAGGTGAATTCTATAAAAAACATCTAATCATACGTTTAAGTTGCGTGGGTTAAAACCTTATATATGTTGATCTGATTGTCTTCATGGATGAAATATATGAAAAATTTTATTTCTTAATATTTGAAATTACTATATATATGATTTCCATTTCTCTCCGGGTATATCAAGAACGAGGATATTAAAATGTATATTAATAAAATTTTTAACACTGTGAATAGTCAGTTGAGATCAGCGGTAAAGAGCATTGGTATGGGGGGGTATATCAATACATTATCTGATTCTGGTCCATTGCTTCATGAAATGAATAGTCAGGGCAATAGTATTGCATTCACAAATTGCAACATCTTCGATGGGATTCATTCCAAAACAGAAGAGGATATGACCGTTCTTGTTATTGGGGACCAAATTGCTGAAGTTGGCCATAAAGAGCAAATTGCTATTCCGGATAATTTTTTTATTGTTGATGCGGTTGGCCAGACAATCATGCCTGGATTGATTGATAGTCATGTACACTTATGCTCTCCTTTTACATATGAAGTAAACATATCCGCTATCCGTCAGATGAAAAAGCAGATAGCCTTAAATCATATGCAGACAGTATTCAGTGGTGTTACCACCGTCTGCGATATGGGGGGGCCTCAGGGGCTTATAAAGGAATTTCAAAAACTTGCAGATGAAAACGAAATACCTGGTCCGAGATATTTAAATTGTTATACATTAATTTCGCCAAGCAAAGGTAAAAAACTCGGATATCCTACTCAGGTAAAGCTTATTGATCCCTTTCAGGCCTGGCTTCTTGAAGGACAGGTTGCGACCCGGCCGCAGACCGTCAAAGATTTAAAGAAAGTATGCTATAAAATAAAAGATGATGGCGGAACTCATATTAAAACAACATATCAGCCGCATCCGTTTTCAGCTAAAAAATATGCGCATCAGGATGCCCTTCCGATTTTTGATGATGATTGGATGAGAACAATACTCAGGCTTGGAAAAGAAACGGGAATGGCCGTAAGCATACATTCGCCTTTTGGGGCAGGTACGGAAAAATGTGTGGATCTTGCAATTGAAGTTGGTGCAGAAATCAGGATTCAGCATATGACTTTTGACACGGATCTTAATGACACCATTATTAGAAAAATGCATGATTATGGATATTATATCATTCCTACGGTAATGGTCTATGGAGATTCCTTTGAAATGCCAAAGTTTGTTTCTTGGTTAGATACGAATCCGGAATCTTATATGACGCCTGAAGCATGCAGACAATTAAAAGCAAGGATACAAAATGCGATTGACCTTGAGCCATATAGCGGACATGATATTCTGGAACTTGATAATGTTTATTTTCGTAAACAATTTGATTTTGTCAGACGCAATACGCAAAAAGCACATGATGCTGGAATAATCGGTTTTGGCACTGATATTGGCGGAACGTATACAGGCTTTTTTGGCAGGATATTCTCAGAAGTTATGCACTACGCTGAATTCGGAATCCCGATGTTTGATATACTGAAGTACCTAACTTCTATAAATGCGAGGATCAATGGTATTGAGGATCGTGGCGTTATTCAACCGAGAAAGATTGCTGATTTAATTTTGCTTAAAGGGAATCCTCTTACGGATCCTTCTGTATTGAAAGATGTCTCTACAGTAATGAAAGGAGGCGTTTTTTTGAAGTATAAAAATATCGAGTTGACATCTTCATAATTGTTGTTGTCTTGTAGTCCATGTGAACCATGGCGAAAGTAGCGTTTGATTCGGAATTTGTGTATCCAGCATTAATATAAATAAACAGGCAGGAAATGAAAAATATCTTATTAATTAATCCACCCGTTTATATTTATCAAAATAAAACCGCTTTTATTCCTTTGCCTTTGCTCGTTCTTGGAACATGCCTGAAAAAAATCAGGCAGGAGGGGGGGGATTTTTTATATGAAGTTATTGATCTGGATTTAATGTTCAAGCAAGGCTTTTTTTCCGATGATAGCAGTTTTTACAAGGAATCAAGCGATCTCATCCTTAAAAAAAATCCTGATATTTTGCTTTTTACCGTTCATGGTCTCAATCATATAGTGGTTTTAAACTTAGCGGAGCGAATTAAGAAGAAACGGCCATGTCTCATTGTTGTCGGTGGTGTCGGTCCGACTCTTAAAGCGAAAGAAGCTCTTACACGGTGTTCAAACATAGACGTTATCGTTAAAGGAGAGGGTGAGCCTGTCCTGAAGCACCTCATCCCTGCATTACTCAACAATGGAGATTTCGTTGGAGTTCCATCAATTGTGTATAGAAAAGATGGACAGGTAATTGAAAATCCAAGAAGCTATCTGGGTAAGGATGAACCAATTCCCCCCCCTGATTATTCATTGGTGTGCATTGAGGATTACATAACTCACAATAAGACAAATCCATATATTCATCCTGGTTTTGTTTTGATCGAATCCGGGAGGGGGTGTCCTAATCGTTGCTCATTCTGTGCGCCTGCAAAAATGTGGGAAGGGAAGGTACGCTATCGCGCGGTTGATGAAATAATCGACGAGATGAAATTTCTTGCAGAAAAAGGCGGTAATTTTAGTTTTTTTACTCAGGACAATCTTGACGGGGAATTTCTTGGTCAATTGTCGGAAGCCTTGATAAGAGAAAAAATCGATATTTCCTGGGGATGTTATTCCCGACTGGATCGGTTAGCAGATAATTTGGCGGCGCAGCTTACAAAAGCCGGTTGTAAGTTTATATTCACCGGATTTGAAACCCCCAATCCTGGTGCGCAGAAAAAGATACGAAAAGTAATTAATTCCGAATCCATTTTTGAAAAGCTGCAAATTTTTAACGAGAATGGCATACGCCTGATTGGCAGTTTTATCGCGGGCTTTTCTGGCGAGACCGAGGTTGAGTTGGACAATACCATGCGTTTTGCCATCGAATGTGCCGTCGGCCAAAAAATTGAAAAGCTTAACCAATTCATAGCCAAAACAGATCAAGATAAATTACCTCAAAGCCCTAACAACATATGCGTAATTCACCCTCTTTTTTATATGCCTGGCACTGACTCTTTTGATGAAGAGAAGGACAAGTTGCACATTTCAAAGTATTCACTTCATCCGGATTGTTATGGCAGTTTTTTATTTGGTTATAATGAATTTAAGGATGACTGGTCGTTCCTTGGGAGCAATCCCTACCTTAATCATCTCCCCGAAAAGAAAGTTCGTTATTATTGTTCCATCCTCCGTCTTTTTAATTTTTTAAATAGCCGGCCATATTATTTTGCTCTGCTCATGTCTATCCAGAAATTAGAGCCTTTAGCACTTTTAAAAAAAATGGTGGCTCATTTGGGCGAAGAATTTGTGCTTTCGGAAAAAGTCGAAATATTTGAAGTGAAGAGCAGAGATTACGTTAAAAATTATTTGGAATTTGTTCCCGAATGGACTGTTAAAAAAGGCCAATGAATCAGAATTATCCTACTCGTCTGGCTTTTATACCATCATCTAAAACCTGGCGAATGGTTCTGGCGATTGTTTCAATGCTGATCGGTTTCATGATAAAGGCCCGAAAGCCTATTTTTAATGCCTGATCCTCGTTGATGGATTGGCTGAATCCCGTGCATAGAATAATTGGAATATCCGTCCGGATCCGCATGAGTTCATGGGCCAGCTTGGCACCGGTCATGTGGGGCATGGTCATATCCGTTAAAACAAGATCAAAATTCTCCGGCTGTGCTTTAAATAATTCAAGTGCTTCAATACTGCTGGATCGGGCTTCAACCTCATAGCCCAGTTGTTCCAGTACCTGCTGGCCCAGATCCATGATGCTTTTTTCATCATCAACAAAAAGGATGCGTTCATTGCCTGTGGGAACCTGCAGGCTGATTTTAACACCCGGCTGAATCTGCTTTTCAACAATCGGTAGAAAAACATTAAAGCTGGCACCTTTTTCCGGTTCGCTTTGGACAGAGATAGTCCCGTTATGGCTTTTAATGATTCCATGAACAACAGAAAGACCCAGGCCGGTGCCCTTATCCGGATCCTTTGTGGTAAAAAAAGGGTCATACAGTCGTTGCATCAGCTCTTCTGACATCCCGTGCCCGGTATCACTGACGGTCAGGCAAACATATCGTCCGGGGGTTATTCCCGGATTTCTCATTGCAAAATTCCGGTCAAGCGCCACATTGTTCAAGCTGACTTCTATGATTCCCCCGGATTCACTCATTGCATGCTCAGCATTTGTGCACAGGTTCATCAATATCTGATGAATCTGGGTGGGATCTGCCATTACCATGGCGCTACTCATTAAATTATGCCGGATTTCAATAGTTGTTGGAATGGATGCACGGAGTAGTTTCAGCGCTTCTTTGATGATCAGTTTGATCTGGACAGCCTTTTTTTCATGATCTGCCTG
>JAQIBZ010000629.1 GCA_027858815.1 Desulfobacteraceae bacterium | reverse complement strand
CGATTTTGAAACAGGGAATCGCTGAAAAAGTGTTTCGCGCCATTGACCCGGATCGCGTGTCCGAAGTGGTGTTTATGGTCTATAAAATGTTTATCATTCGCATGTACATTAAAACCGAGGACAAACTGATTCATAAGATGTTTGAGGACACGGTGGATCTGTTTGCCCTTGGATTGTTTCTTGATTAATAAACCTATTATTACAAGGAGGATCACCATGGCCGGAAATGTCAAATACCTGAGTCCCGAATGGCGGGACGAAGCAGAACGGCGCCTTAATTCGGAACTGCCGCCGGAGAAAATGAATTTCGTCACCTCATCCATGAGCAATATTTATAAGAATTGCCCGGATGGATCGGAAAAATATCTTTATTTCAAGTTTGAGGACGGTAAGTTCGAACAATTGCTGATCGGTGAAGGCGAGTCTCCCAAACCGGAATTTGCCGTTACCGGCGATTATGAAACGTTTGCCAAAATCACCCGGGGCGAACTCAATGCACAAAAAGCCCTGATGACCTTAAAATTAAAACTGAAAGGCAATATGGTCAAAGCACTCAAACTAGCATCTTTAGCCGATCGTCTGAACAAGGTGTTAGCAACCATCCCCACGGATTACTAAAAAGGAGATAAACGCATGACAACCCAATCCAATGATCCGTATTTTATCAATTTTCCCCAACGCATTAAAAGCATTCAGGAACAAATGCACAAGGAAAACATTGATGTATATTTAGGTTCACGGCTCCGGACACTTTCCTGGACCACAGATGCCTTTTTCCCGTGGCGCAGTTATATTGTCATTCCGCCGGAAGGACTGCCCACGGCATTTACATTTGTTATTGACGCGGCCCGCGCAGCAGATGATTCCTGGCTGGGAGAAGACCATGTCTACGGATTTGCCCCCATGGGTGGCCAGGACCAGATTGAACAGATTGTTGATTTCATCAAGGATATTCTTCCGGGCGGCAAAGGCCGGGTGGGTATTGAAAGCGGCATGTCCAACTACCTGCCGGAAGGCTGGATGACCCACTACGAATTCCAGCAATATGAAGCAGAACTGTCCGGCTGCGAACTGGTTAACGCACACACCATTATCGACCGGCTGGCATTGATCAAAGATGCAGGTACAATTAACCGGTTTAAAGAAGCTTCCCGCATTGTGGATATCGGGCACCAGGCCGTATTTGATGCTATTAAAGACGGCGGCTGGAAAGGCATGACGGAAACGGAAATAGCGGGCATTGCAGGACTGGCCATGAGGCGGGCCGGCAGTGAATGGGAATGGTCATTTACCGGCGGCAATGAAATCGCCAGCGGTTACCGGACCGGATTTGCCGGCGGCGCCTGTACACCGGCATCACGGCGTGAACTTCAGGCCGGAGAGCCCCTGATGGTGGATATCCATTCTACGTTTAAACTGGGCCTGGGTGATCACTCCCATAACTACCTGATCGGACCGGCAACCGACCGTCAGCGGTGGCATGCGGATAATTTTATCAGCATCGTTAAAAAAACCCTGGAAACGTATCGCGCCGGCATTACCCCGTCGTTGCTGGCAGAACAGATGCTGGAGTTCGCCGAGCAGGGCGGTTTTGCGGATTATATGGTACCCGGATATGAGCACGGCATCGGGATGCTGGGCGATGAATGGCGAATCGGCTTAAATGACGGCCCATTACCCTTCTGGACAAACCCGGACCATCTGTACCAGGAAAATGAAGTGCTGATTTGTGCCATGCAGTACGCCTGCCCGGACGAAGCCATCGGTTTCCGGTATGAAAACCCGATTGTTCTTTTCAATGACCATTGTGAAGAAATGTCAAAATATCCATTGACGATTGAAGAAATTGCTTAACCCGAATTTCTCATGAAAAAAATCAATGTAGTTGAAAGCAATATACTTTCAACTACTTATGCTAAATACTGATATTATATCAAATAAATCAAGAGATTGATTACTCAATCTCTTGATTTATTTTTTAAAAAATACAAATACGAACCTATTTCCAAACCTTGATCCATCTTTTATTTTTTTAAAAATCCCCACACACAAAACACAAAAACGCAGAATGGATTTTCACCCGGCGTTGTTTTCATTTTCAGGATTTCATCAATTTCAAATTTAAAAATCAAAATTACCTGGCTATCCACTTCCGCTCAAGTAGGGATATCACGCATATTATTCTCGTAACACAGGTTCAAGACGGCCTGATATCTCTTTATGATATCTGATGTCTTCAGAATTAGTCAGACCGCAAGATATTGATTTTGAGATTTTGGGTTAATTGGCAAGGATAGCTATTGTAAGATGCACTGGGAACCGGATTTTAGATGCGAACAATGTATCAAGCAATGTGCAATCGGGTGGATTGAATTGAGATTGCGTGATTGTTATCGATAATCCGCGCTTTTTAAAACACCATCATTTCTAAGGAATATCGATCTTAGAGAATCAACCACCAAAAAATGTATCTCCAATGCGCTTAAAACACACACCTGTATGATTTTGTATAATAATTTTATACTTAATATTATCTTTAGTTTTTACCGCTAAAAAAACACCATTAAAACAGTGAGTTATTATCGCATTAATATTCGTTCAATGGTATAATTTTTGCATATAATGTTTTCCAAATAGTACGATTTTTTTAGGTTTGGTTATAATAAAATGATTTTGTTCGTGGAATTATATTTTCTCACCACCAACATCTTCCTGCTGAAATATAAATTTATTTTCATTAACTGTGGCTAAAACTAAGGATTGAAATGAAAGATGAAAGCAAAACAAAAAAACAATTGATCTCTGAATTAATTGAATATCGCCAGCGCGTTGCAAAATTGGAAGCGTTAGAGGGATTATATAAGAAAGTAAATGAAAATTCTGATCTATTATCATATAGTAGAAGTCAAGCAAAACCAGATCAATCTTTATTAAGGGAAAATCAGGAAATATTAGAATATCTAAAGAGATCTCGTCTTTTTTCTCACTTGCCAAAGAGAATACTTGAACAGCTATTGCCATTGTCTCATCTTGAAGATTATCCTTCAGGATCAGAGATTCTTATAGAAGGGGCGACAAATACTAAAGTTTTCTTTCTGATAAGAGGAACCGTAAGTGTATATGCGGGTGGTAATAAAATTTCTAAGTTGAGGCGTAAAGGAGACATTTTTGGAGAGATGAGCATCATTAGCAATAAGCCATGCTCAGCTTCAATTATAGCGGAAACGCCTGTTAGATTATTCAGTATTAAGGCCAAACATATTGGGGAATATACAGATATTGAAACAAATGAGTTAGATAATATCCTTTATCGAATATTTGCCATGATTCTGACTGAAAAATTGTCCCTCACCAATAAAAAGGCCCAACAATATGAAACTATACATAAGGATTTATTAAGAGAAATCAACGACCGTAAACTGTCGGAAAACCGGTTGCGAAGAAGCGAAGCGCTCCTGAATGCCACCCAGCAGATAGCTAAGGTCGGTGGTTGGGAATGGGATGTAAAAAATGAAAGCATATTTTGGACAGATGAGGTTTATCGAATCCACGATTTCAACCCTGAGCATTACGTATCTGACTCTACAGATCTCATTGAAAATGGTCTGAAATGTTATGACCAGAAAGATCGTCCTTTCATTATTAACGCCTTTCAGCAGTGTGCTGAGCATGGCAAGGCGTACGATATTGAATTTCCGTTCACTACAGCAACGGACCGACGCATATGGGTTCGAACTGTCGCCAGGCCAGTGTTAAAAGACGACAGGGTCATCAAGGTTCTTGGCAACATTATGGATATATCAGCACGCAAGAAAGCGGAGCAATCTCTTCAAAATGCTAATGATGAGCTGGAAAAAAAGGTAGAAAAACGGACAAAGGAATTACTTAAGACGAATAAACTGCTTAAAGCAGAAATTGAAGAGCGTAAAAAAGCAGAGCAACAACGGCTAAACTCCCACGAGCAATTGCATGATCTCACACGACATCTTCAATCGTCCAAAGAACAGGAAAGGATTCATATTGCCCGTGAAATTCATGATGACTTAGGGCAGAATTTAACCGCTATAAAAATGAATCTATCATGGCTGGCAACAAAGATAGATAAGGATCAAAAACAGCTTATCCAGAAAATAAGCACGACAATTGACCTCGCAGATCAGACGATTAAAACTGTTAGAAAAATCGTTTCAGCACTAAGACCGGGTCTGCTGGATGATCTGGGCCTGGTTGCAGCCATCGAATGGCATGCAGAGGAATTTATAAATCGTACGGGGATTCAGGTTCAATTAGAGATTGATCCTTTAGAAATCACTTTGCATACCGCGCTGTCTACGGCACTTTTCCGGATTTTCCAAGAATGCATGACAAATGTGTCCAAGCATTCACAGGCAACAAATGCTAAAGTAATCCTAACAGAAAAAGACACCTTGATTAAACTGACTGTATCAGACAATGGAATCGGAATTAATGAAGAAAATGCTTCTGATCGTAATTCTTTCGGGATTCTTGGAATAAAGGAACGGGTAAATATATTTAATGGTGAAATGGAGATTGACAGCTTGCCGGGTAAAGGTACAAGAGTGAGTGTTGCTATTGGTTCCAACCAGGAATTTGAATAGTCAGAAGTACTTACCAATCTATTCATGTGTTGATAACGATGACTATCAGATTTAAGGTGCTAAATTGCAATAGTTCATATTTGATCTGACAGATAGAAAAATTTTGAACCAACAATGATTTACACTCATGTAACAAATAAAAACAAATTTGGAGTAAAGAATCCATTAGATTTCAATTCAATTAATCGCTGAAAAATCCAAATCGATGCTGATGTCAATAAACCGACAGTATTCCGAAATTTTTCAAGAGTGCACCATGTCGATAACTTTACGTAACGTTGCTTGTTTTTTCGTTTATTGGGATACCCCAATATCTTGGGGCAGGCAAATTGCGGAAAAGTTGTGATCCAGATAACAAATATCATTTTTTTATTTTACGGAAAACCTGTGATAAGTCTTTAATATCTCACCCCTTGAGTGCACCAAAAAATCACAATATTTTTCTTAAACTTCAGTAAATGGAATGTGCCGGAAAGGGTCAAGTCTACGTTTAGCTTTTTATATCCGGCTATACACCATACCCCATGAGTATCAGATCTTTTTCTTAGCATCTTCCCAAATCCGATCCTTTTCCCCCATGGACATTTCGGATAATCCAATATTTCGTTCTTTGGCAACTTTTTCAATTGCATAAAACCGGCGGGAAAATTTTTTATTAGTCCGCCGCAAAGCCGCTTCCGGATCAATTTTCAGCAACCGGGCCAGATTCACCACAGAAAAAAACAGATCGCCGATTTCATCTTCCATCTGATCTTTGTTTTTCCCGTCCATGGCCTCTTCAACCTCCCGGACTTCTTCTTTTATTTTATCAACCACGCCTTCCGGATTTTCCCAGTCAAACCCCACGCGACTAACAACCGACTGGATTTTCAATGCATTGAGCAATGCGGGAAGCGTATTGGGGATGCCGGACAAGATGGATTCCCGCTGTTTTTTGGTATTTTCTTTTCGTTTTAGTCGTTCCCAGTTTTTAAGCACTTCCTCAGCATTATTTACTTTGGTGTCCCCAAACACATGGGGATGCCGATAAATCAATTTATCGCACAAGTCATTGACAACTTCATCAAGGGTAAATAAATTGTCTTCTTTGGCAATTGCACTATGGAAGACCACCTGCATAAATACATCTCCCAGCTCTTCCTTAAGATCATCCGCATTATCTTTTTCAATGGCATCTGCCAGTTCATAAGTTTCTTCAATCAGACATTTCATAATGCTCTTATGATCCTGCTCGATATCCCAGGGACATCCCCCCGGTCCCCGCAGAGTATCCATAATATCCATCAACCGGTCCAGCGCTTCCATATTTTTATCCTTTATATTTTTTTCTTAAATTAATGCGGATATAGATCTACATCATATTACGTTCAAGACATAGTCGTTCCGGATAAAAACACAACACTTTTTTATAAAAATTAAAAATCATACTCATTAAATTATTAACAATTTCCGAATACTATTCCCAAAAAAACAAACAAATATTGCGATTGACAAAACATGTAACAACGATTATTTTTGCCTCCATATTAGCTGACCTTGATTCTATTATCAGGATCAGCTGTATACTCCCCCTGAATTCCCCCTTAACCGGGGGAATTCAATTTTTAAGCCCCCCCGTTACGGAGGGAAACAGAGGCGGAAATAATTTAAAATTTAAGCCAAACGGGATAAGAAAAAAACCGCCTTGATCATCGTTTCGGCCAGTACACTGTCATTCCGGCATGCGTCCCCGATAGAAACATTCGGGAATGACAAACCTTCTTTGGCCGAAACGACAATTAAGGCCCCAATATTGAAGTGATCGCTCATACGATTGCTCTTGGCAGCATTAGAGCAGAGACGTTTGATCAGCAAGTTATAAATGAAAATATGTTTTTATGTGCAGATAATCACGCAACAAAAAGGATGGAAGAAGAGGTTGCCCGAGTTCGACAGGGAGGGGATTCTTTAGGCGGTATTGTAGAAATTATTGCAATGAATGTCCCGGCTGGTTTAGGGGAACCGGTCTTTGACAAACTGGATGCGGATCTGGCCAAAGCACTGATGAGTATAGGTGCCGTCAAAGGTGTTGAAATTTGGGCCGGCTATGCTACTGCGGGGATGAGAGAATCTGAAAACAACGATCCTATTTTGCCGGATGGTTTTTTAAGCAACAACGCGGGCGGAATCCTGGCAGGCATTTCCAATGGAGATGAACTTATTGTCCGGGTGGCGGTCAAACCCATTCCCTCAATCAGTATGGAACAGAAAACGATTGACACAAAAAATACTCCCACCAGCATTTCCATCAAAGGTCGACATGATATATCGGCAATTCCGAGAATCAACGTTGTTTGCGAGGCCATGGTCTGCCTGGTGCTGGTGGATCACTTGCTAAGGCTGCGGGCCATCCAAAAATAAAAATATCCGGAATGATTGAAAAATTTCTTGAAAGTATTTAAATAAATTGATATTATTTACTTAAATAATCAGCTGTTTTCCCAGATTAAAAACCCTCATATTATCATTTATGGAAAACTGAAAAAGGAAAGGGTAAATGTTGCCATCAAAAAAAACACAAAAGCAAACTGTATACCACAGCGGAAGCTTTTTATAAGATATTTCGGTCGTTACCAAAAAAAGACCGACTTGCTGTTGCCCATTTTATTTTGAAAGATAAAGACGTTCAACGACAAATTAAAATTCCCAATGAAACAACAATTGGATCTTTTGTAGAAGAAAAATCAGCCATGCCCGCATTTCAGTCCGTCGACGAATTGCGAAAGGATTTGTTGTCTTGAAACGTCACATCCGGCGATCAAGTCGGTTTAAGCGTGATGTCAGAAAACTCTTGCAAAAGGGATAAGATATAGAGAAGTTACTATATGTCATCGGCATGCTTGCTGAAAAAAAGAAATTGTCTTCAAAATACAAAGATCATCCACTTACTGGTAACTATAAAAATAAACGAGATTGTCATATCGCGCCTAACTAACAAGGATAGATAGTGTGAGCACAGCGAACCACGATCTTATCCGAAGGTTGAACAAGCCCGGTTTTAGTGACTCTATATATAAGCAAATATCTTTTTTTGAACAGGGGGGAATGAAGTGCGTTTTGAGGACGTACCATTTTTGAAGGGTGTACCAATCCATTAACCTGTAAACAGGCTTTAAAAAATCATCTATTTCATAAACGTTCAGCCCTCCTGTTTTTGAATGCACTGCTGGTTTTAGCCGAAAAAACAGTTATCCGGGTTTTTGTACAGGTCGCCCAAATCCCACAATCCTCATGGGTGCTTTACAGCAATGGCATTTAAACGCCGGTCGCGGGCGGTGTTCGATTTTTTTTATAAAAACATGCAAAATTAATTGAACCAGATTCAGCCGTTTTTTTGCATTCCCATGGAGAAATCCATAGTCTCTGACC
>JAQIBZ010000618.1 GCA_027858815.1 Desulfobacteraceae bacterium | reverse complement strand
GAAGAAGACGATGAAGATGACAAAGAGGAGGATATTGATTTTTTAGATTTTGAAGACGATGAGGTTCAGCAGGGAGATGAATTTGAACTGGCAGAAGAGCTGAAAGAAGAAGCTGAACTAGAGGAAATATCGTTTGGAACGGAAGGAGGTGTTGATACTGATTTGAATGAGTTAGAAAAAAAATCGGAAGAAGAGAACATCTCTAAGGGTACTGTGGAATCTGTCGGAAAAATAGAAGAAGAAACAGAAAAACCGGCAGACGAGACGTCAAAAGTTGAGGGTGATGAGGAAGACTTTGAACTGGATTTTGACCTGGATGAAGATGAACTTGAAGTGACATCCGAAGAGACATCCGGCGTTGAGACTGAAGAAGACTTTGAACTGGATTTTGACTTGGAAACGGATGAAGGTGTTGTCGAGGTGGCAGAAGAATCTTCGGTTGAAGCATCTGTTGAAGATGATGATCTTGGACTGGATCTTGATATGGATTTGGACGGATTTGAAGATCTCGATTTGACAGAAGAGCCATTGGTTGAAGCATCTGTTGAAGATGATGATCTCGGACTGGATCTTGACGGATTTGAAGATCTTGATTTGACAGAAGAATCCTTGGTTGAAGCATCTGTTGAAGATGATCTGGGTATTGAATTAGAGGCAGAGACAGAGACAGATGATCTCGATATTGATCTGGATGAATTTGATGACCTGGATCTGGATTTGGATTTGGGTGCTGAAGAAGCATCATCTGCCGTTGAGTCCGAACCTGAAGTCGAACCTGAAATCGAAGATGATGACTTTGATTTGGACTTTGATTTGGATTCGGATGAAGTCGCTGAAGTTTCGGATGGTGCAACTACAGAAGATGAAGAGTTTGATCTGGACTTTGATTTAGATGCTGACGATGATACAGGTGCTATAGAGGAGACTTTTGATCTGGATCTGAACATAGAGCCGGAACCTGTCGAACCTGAAGCGGAGTCAGATGAATTTGACCTGGATCTGGATTTTGATGATGACCTGAGTGATGATTCGTCCGTGGTTGCAGAGTCTTTTTTTGATGATGAGGATACAGTAACAAAGACTGAAGAGTTTGATCTGACGCAAATTGAAGATGTCCTTGATTTTGACGAATTACCGGAACCTGGAGAGGTTGGAGCGAGTGTGGGCCTGGATGGTCTGGAAATGGAATTAGAGGAATCAGGGCCGAACACGGTTGCTGATGACGATGAGATGTCTATCGACCTCGAAACCATGCTCGATGATGAAGATGATACGATTAGTGAAAAGGAAGTCTCTTTAGAAACCGTTGAAGAAAGAGAACAAAAGATTGAACAGGAATACAAGAAAACGGTTATCGAGGAACGGGAAACAATTGAAGAATTCATTGATGAAGCCCCTGGCGGGGTTGCAGAAGAATTTGAAGAAAGAATTGCCGCCCAAATGCCGGGTGGCCAGGTTGGAGAGAAGCAAAGTCTGAAAAAGATTTTGATTCTGTTAATCCTTTTGATTGTGGTGGGTGTTATTGCTTTTGTCGGCATGA
The DNA here is from genome assembly GCA_027858815.1 of Desulfobacteraceae bacterium. Lineage (GTDB taxonomy): Bacteria > Desulfobacterota > Desulfobacteria > Desulfobacterales > Desulfosalsimonadaceae > SURF-3. Next base: position 5,404 of record JAQIBZ010000618.1, on the reverse strand, counting down.
AAATGTTCGGCGGGAAAGAAGAAATGCCTGTCAAACCAGTTGCGCCGGTTGTTAAAGACCAGGGTAACCTTCAGATTGAAATGATCGCTAATCCGGAGTACAAATTTGTTGAGAATAAAGTTTCCGGTGAGCTTCTTGTGGTAACCGGAAATGTGACAAACAGATATGACCATCCCCGCAATAATATTTTTGTAAAGGGAACCCTTTATGATAATGCGGGGAAGGTCATTGTCTCGTCTTCGGCATATTGTGGGAACATGTTTACAGATTCTGAATTAACCGCTTTTGAGCTAAAAATCATTAACGAACGATTAAACAATCGTATGGGGGATAATAATTTAAATACCGGTATCGAATCCGGTAAAAATATCCCCTTTACGGTTGTCTTTTCAGGTTTAACTGAAGATATAAATGAATTAACTGTTGAGGTTCTTGAATCCGCTAAATAGATAGGCTGTGTTTGCGGGTCGCTGCACAAAAAAAAATAAAAAATGTTTTTGGCTTGACTATAATATTAATAGTTGTTAAACACTTTTTTCTTAAGTCAGGTCGCTGTTGAAGGTTTCGTAAAATGCCTGATGCTATACGAAAGCGCTATAGGTCAGGGTTTTATTTAATAAATAGAAATGATTAAGCACTCTTTTGTAAAAGGAAATAAAAAAAGAAAAACGTTGGGCCTTTTACGAAGTTTTCAACAAGGCGATGTAGCTCAGCTGGTTAGAGCATGCGGCTCATATCCGCAGCGTCCGGGGTTCAAGTCCCTGCATCGCCACCACTTAGAAAAAAATCAAGCCCCTCTGTTACACAGAGGGGCTTATTTATTTAAAAAAAACGTCCTGAGCGAACACCATGCGGCGTTAAAAGTGACGCTCAAAATGCTCATTTATAAATACAAACTCCGCTTTTTCGCGTCAAATTTGCCTTGCCTGGTTTCCGCTCAGAACGTTTTTTAATAATCTGTTAAAGTAGCACTGAGAGTGTTTGACAATTTTTTGAAACATGGAGATAATCGGTTTCATTGTTCAACCTATATGAAGATAAATTAGGTAGACAGGAAAAAATATTGAATTTATGATCACCGGATTTGAAAAAATTGTTGAAGAACGGATTCGTCAGTCCCTGAAAAATGGAGAGTTTGATAATCTTGATGGCTCCGGCAAGCCGCTGGAGATTGAAGATGTCAGCTACATCCACGAAGATCTTCGCCTGGCGTACAAAATGTTAAAAAATGCGGACTGTGTGCCCCCTGAAATTGAAATAAAAAAAGAAATTCGCAGTACAGAAGCGCTTTTGGGAAATTTGACGGATGAAAAACAAAAATACAAAACCCTTAAAAAATTGAATTATTTGATTTTAAAGTTCAATTCATTGGGAACCGGTGCGGTTAAGTTTGAAATTCCTCAGAAGTATGAAGCGAAGGTGGTGGATTGTCTGTCATCTGAAAAATCAAAAAAATGTCCGGTAAAATAAATACTTTTTGAACTGGCCGGAAATAAAAAAACAGTTTTAATGTGATTGCTTGCTCAACCAGGCAAGCTGAAAAATTAAGACAAGCTGGAAAAATGTTTAAGAAAGATAAAGAAATAAGCAATATCACCAACAGCCTTGTTCTGGCATCGGCCATTTTGATTTTTCATGTGGTTCTTCTGGGCGGACTCGGCCTTCTTGTTTTATTTTTCAGTGGAATTGTCAATTATATTTTTTGGATATTTATAGTCGGCAGTGTCCTGATCTCAGGATCTGTTTATCTTTTTTTTCGACATATGAAAAAAGAAGGCGGCATGGCGTTTTTGAAAATAATGTCACTTCCCGAGTTAAAGGGGAAAAATGTGGAGGTCAACCTGCTCGGCGGTCTTGCCTCATTTAAAATAGCCAGTGACAAAACAAATCCGCAAGTGATTGAAAGCAATTTGGTACCGTCAGCCCGCCAGTTGGAAGACCCGTCTTCCCGACGGTTGAGAGAGTTGACAGAACTTGCTCGTATGCTGGAAAAAAATCTGATAACCTTGGAAGAATACCATCAGGTGAAAAAATCGCTGCTGAATTAAGATAGTTTACTTTTTAAGCCTCACGTCACAATACATTCATATGGAAAAAAAGATTACAGTTGCACTGCTATCCGGCGGCACTTCATCTGAACGCGAAGTCTCTCTTTCCGGCGGCGATCAGGTATATCATGCGATGGACAAAAACAGGTATGATATATTCCGGTATGACCCCAAAACTGATATTGCCCAGCTGGTTGCTGATGCACCGAAGATAGATATTGCCCTTGTTATTCTTCATGGCACTCATGGGGAGGATGGTACTGTCCAGGGCCTTCTTGACCTGTTGAATATCCCGTATCAATGTTCGGGAACTTTGGGAAGCTCGGTGGCAATCAACAAGCTGATATCTAAATACATTTATGCTCAAAATGGTATTCCGATCCCGGACTTTATGAACTTTAAAAGAAATGAAGCTATTGATACGGATGTTTGCACCCGAAGACTCGGACTGCCGATAGTTGTAAAACCGGCCAGTGGCGGCTCCAGCATCGGGATGTCCATTGTGCATTCAGAGCAGGAATTGGTTCGGGCGCTGGATAAAGCGTTTGAATATGATGATATTGTTTTGCTGGAAGAATATATTAAGGGGATTGAAATAACCGGTGCGGTTATCGGCAATCAGAGCCTGGAAGCACTGCCGATTGTGGAAATTGTGCCAAATGATACCTATGATTTTTTTGATTATCAGGCAAAATACACGGTCGGTGAGACCAAAGAAATCTGTCCGGCCCGGATCAGTAAAAAATTAACGCAAAGTGCATTTGAGTTGGCAAAAAATTCCCATAATGCGCTTTTTTGTAAAGGTTACAGCCGGACGGATATGATTATCAGGGATGAAGACATTTATGTTCTTGAGACCAATACCATTCCGGGAATGACTGCGGCCAGCCTGCTGCCCATAGCAGCGGAAAAGGCGGGAATGAATTTCAGTCAGCTAATTGAGCGACTGATTGAGCTTGGATTGGAAAAATATTAGCACAAGCGCATGCAGATGAGCGGGCAGTTTTTTAATGAAAGGAAGCACGATGAAAATTTTAATTGTTGGCAGCGGCGGAAGAGAACACACGTTAGCATGGAAAATTTCAAAAAATCGAAAAGTTAAAAAGATTTTTTGCGCGCCCGGTAATGTGGGAATGGAAGGGCTGGCAGAATGTGTTCCGGTAAAGGCAGATGATATTATTGGTCTGGCCGAGTTTGCAGAAAAAGAAGCAATTGACCTGACAGTGGTCGGCCCGGAAGCCCCGCTTTCAGAAGGAATTGTGGATCTGTTTGAAAAAAAAGGACTTAAGGTTTTCGGACCGTCCAAAAAAGCCGCTCAAATAGAGGCCAGCAAATCTTTTGCTAAAAAAATAATGCTGAAATACGGTATCCCCACTGCCATGGGCCAAACATTTACGAGCTATGATAAGGCTTTAGGCTATATAAATTCCATGAAACCCCCGATTGTTGTTAAAGCGGACGGTCTGGCAGCCGGAAAAGGGGTGCTGGTCTGTAGGACAAAAAAAGAAGCTGTCAATGCCGTTAAAATGATATTAAAAGATAAGGCCTTTGGCGATGCCGGTAAAAAGGTATTGATTGAAGACTGTCTGGTCGGAGAGGAAGCTTCTTTTATTGCATTTACCGACGGAAAGCATGTGCTCCCCCTGCCGACTTCCCAGGACCATAAAACTATTTTTGATAATGATAAAGGCCCTAATACCGGGGGGATGGGCGCTTATTCCCCGGCACCGGTGGTGGATGCGTTCATTCATGACAAAATAATGGAAAAGGTCATGATCCCAATGATTAATGCTATGGCTGCCGAAGGGCATCCTTACAAAGGGGTTTTGTATGCCGGGCTTATGATTGACCGGGATCAGGTGAATGTAGTGGAATTTAACGCCCGGTTTGGCGATCCCGAGGCTCAGCCCCTGCTGATGCGTTTAAAATCCGATATTGTAGACCTCATGGAGTCAGTAGTTGATGAGACTCTGGACCAGTGCAGCATTGAAATTGATTCACGGCCTTCGGTTTGTGTGGTCATGGCATCAAAAGGATATCCCGGATCATATAAAAAAGGGATGCCGATTTCCGGGCTGGAAAAAGTCAAGCGAATGAAAGATGTGATGGTGTTTCATGCCGGAACTGCGGATGAAAAAGGAAAAATTGTTTCAAACGGCGGCCGGGTCTTGGGAGTGACCGCCTTGGGAGATACGGTTGCTAAAGCCATTTCAAAAGCATATCTTGCGGTTTCCAAAATTTCATGGACAGGTGCCTATAGCCGAACGGATATCGGTCAGAAAGCGATTAAAAGACTTGAAACACCGCCCCGGGTGGGAATTGTCATGGGCAGTGATTCGGACTACGAGGTGATGAAGCCTGCTGCAGATATCCTGAAAAAATTCGGCGTGCCTTTTGAAATCACGGTGGCATCCGCCCATCGGACCCCTCACCGGGCAGTGGATTTTGTTAAAAACCTGGAGAAAAATGGAGCGAAAGTAATTATTGCCGGTGCCGGGCATGCCGCCCACCTGGCAGGCGCTTTGGCTGGTCATACTATTTTGCCCATTATCGGTGTTCCCATTGATTCGTCCGCTTTAAACGGAATGGATGCGCTGCTGTCCACTGTTCAGATGCCGCCGGGGGTGCCGGTTGCCACCATGGCGATTGGAAAATCAGGGGCGAAAAATGCCGGGATTTTTGCGGTTCAGATTTTATCCGCATCCGATCCCGAACTGCAGCGCCTGCTCAAAGAATTTAAAAAAGAAATGGCGGATCAGGTTGAACAAAAAGCCAAAAAGTTCAGCGCAAAATTCTAATATTTTTTACATTGATCCGGAGAATCCGGATTTTTTGCAGATTGAAAAAGCCGCTGATATAGTAAAAAAAGGTGGAATGCTGCTTTTTCCCACCCGGACGCTCTACGGCATTGGGGTGGATGCGTTTAATCCTGATGCGGTGAATCGGGTGTTTAAGATTAAACAGCGGGCAACAGACAGCCCACTGTCCGTGTTAGTTAAATCAATAAATGACGTAACATCCCTGGCTGCGGAAATCCCCTCTGCAGCCCTTAAATTCATGGAAACATTCTGGCCCGGGAGTTTGACCATTGTCTTCAAGGCCCGGCCGGAGGTCCCGTCCGGTTTAACGGCAGGAACCGGTAAGATCGGAATCCGTATTCCGGAACATCCGGTCGCTGTCCGGCTTGTCGAATCACTGGATTGTCCCCTCACGGGCACCAGCGCCAACCTGTCCGGGCATCCCGGAGCGGACTGTATCGAGGATTTGCCGTCAGAAATCATCACGGGCGTGGACCTGGTGATCGATTCAGGTAAATTAAAAGGCGGCACCGGATCAACGGTGGTCGATGTCACAAC
>JAQIBZ010000593.1 GCA_027858815.1 Desulfobacteraceae bacterium | reverse complement strand
ATTCCCGAATGTTTCTATCGGGAATCCAGTTATGTGTTATATCCGAACATAGATTCCGGCTAAGCTTGTCCTCGAATGTTTCTATCGGGGAAGCATGCCGGAATGACATTGTGCTGGCCGAAACGATGACTAAAGCCCAATCTACTCTAAACCGTCACGAATGGAGGATACTATCAATATCCTCCTTACAGCCGACAATCCTCAAGACTTCATATCTCATCGAATCAATATCAGATTCACAAAATTCCATTCAAAAAAATTATTATTTTCCCGGCTCAATCACATCAATTTTAAAAATAACTATATTCAAATTCAATAAATACATTTTTGTATTATGAAATAGTAAAAATTACAAAATTGTAAGCTAATTTCTTTTCCTAATTACAGCCATTCCTTTATTCAATTTTTTAAATTATTTTATTTCAGATACTTATACCCCAAAAAAAATTTCCTATCTATTTTGGCACACCCGTTGCTTTTAATAACTCCAGAGTGACCAAGCCGGTGGTCGAATTTAAATTCAAATTTTAAACTATTTTATAATTAATATAAATCGTAACAATCGGGAGGATCTAACAATGAAAATTATGTGCTTATTACTTATCCTAATAGCTTCCGGAGTTTTTCCGGCATGGGCAGGTGACGAAGTCGAAATCATTACAATGGAATCAAACAAAGCAGCCATCGATGCGGTACAGGTCCATGCGGATTACCTGTGGACACTGATTGCAGCGATTCTGGTATTTTTTATGCAGGCCGGGTTTGCCCTGGTGGAAGCCGGTTTTACCCGGGCCAAAAACGCCATCAATATTTTTATGAAAAACCTGATGGATTTTTCCCTCGGCTCCCTGGCTTTCTGGGCCGTGGGGTTTGGGCTCATGTTTGGGGTGTCAAAAACCGGATGGATCGGCACGAGCGGTTTTTTCCTGAGTGACTGGGCTCCAGGCGGAGACCCCTGGGTGCTGATGTTCTGGATGTTTCAGTGTGTGTTTGCCGCCACAGCAGCAACAATTGTATCCGGTGCCATGGCCGAACGGACCAACTTTGTCGGCTACCTTTTATACAGTGTCATTATCACTGCTGTTGTTTACCCCATTTTCGGGGGCTGGGCCTGGGGAAGCCTTTTTAACGGCAGCGGATGGCTTGAAGGCTTAGGCTTTATCGACTTTGCCGGTTCCACGGTTGTCCACTCTATCGGCGGATGGGCTGCTCTGGCCGGTGCCATTGTGCTCGGACCCCGTTTGGGGAAATATACAAAAGACGGCAGCACCCGACCTATTTTAGGTCACAATATTCCTCTGGCCGGTCTGGGTGTCTTTATTCTCTGGGTGGGATGGTTTGGATTTAATTCAGGATCTACCACTGCCGCAACAAAGGATATTGCCTTGATTGCCGTAAACACCAACCTGGCAGCTGCTGCCGGTGCGGTTTTTGCCATGTTCACTTCCTGGATTAAATTCGGGAAACCGGAAGTCGGCATGAGCTTAAACGGTGCCCTGGCCGGTCTTGTCGGAATTACTGCCGGATGCGCCAATGTTTCACCCACCAGCGCTATATTAATCGGCGCAGTTGCCGGTGTTCTGGTTGTCATGTCTGTTATGTTTTTTGAAAAAATCAAAATTGATGATCCGGTCGGTGCGGTTTCCGTTCACGGCGTCAATGGTGCATGGGGAACGCTTGCTGCCGGTATATTTAATACAGGCGGAACATCTGCTTCCATTATCGGTGTCCAGCTGCTGGGAATTGGTGCCGCATTTTTATGGAGCTTTGGCGCTTCGTTTATTCTGTTCAAAGTGGTTGATATGGCCGTCGGCTTAAGGGTTTCTCCGGAAGAAGAAATAGAAGGGCTGGATTTCTCCGAACATGGTGGTAATGCTTATCCTGATTTTGTTGAAGTATCATCAACCGGCTCTGCGATGTAACATGCGGCTAAACCTGCATTCGCAAAAAGCGGGGCACCGGCATAAACCAATAAACATTTGATGGTGTAAGATGGCAAAGAAAAAAGTTCAAATTCAAGGCGCACAAGTTTTGAGGAATGAGGTGTAGTTAGCCTACTCCGCAGTGACGAAAAATGCAGTGCAACACAGAATTTGGACTTTTTAAGAAGCCATCACCAACCGCTGAATCCCCTCCCCCCCATTTCCACCGGGGGTTCAGCATTTCACTCGGATTTTTCACAATAAATTTATGGCCTTGATCATCGTTTTGGCCATCCTGTAGGTGTAAGCCCCTGTGCTTACCCTGATCATAGGGCAACCACAGGGGGCTGCCCCTACAAAAACCGGATATTGACCGAAACGATGATCAAGGCCAAATTTTTCATGAGAACTTCGGGTAAACCGGGCCGGCACCCTCGCTTCTCCAGCCAGTCCGGTTTTATTTTTTTAGTTTCTTATCTCTAATTTTTGTGTTTTTTTTTGCAAACTTTCTAAAAATCAAAAAGTTTGAAGTGACTAAATTGATCTAAAATGCCTAAAGTTGTGGACTGTGCTAAACGCACGATCATTTTTAACATAAAAATTGAAAATGCCGAAGGCATTAACCATAACTTTAGCTCACTTTTAACTTTTCCGGTTTATCCGGGTCAGGGTTATTTCATTTACTTTCAAACCAAACAAAAACATTCTGATCCAGGCCATGCCCAACTTCAGCACTGCTACATCATCAGACTTGATCTTCATGCGGAGCTGGGATTTGACTTTA
>JAQIBZ010000465.1 GCA_027858815.1 Desulfobacteraceae bacterium | reverse complement strand
ACAGAAAAATAAAAAAAAATAGTTAAAAACTTTTATCCCTTCATTTTTTTTCCCGTTTCTGGACTGAAACCGGAAACCCACCTGTTATTTTCTCACATAGAACCATTAAACATTTTGTGTGAGGAGTCAAAAATGTCAGAAAATTCAGAAGTACGAAATCATTTCAACGAATTAATCGAAAAATGGCCATCATCATTTGTTTCCAGGGACAAGGTTCCGGAATTCACAGGAGGTGCCATCTCTTCAGGCAGGATGGCGAATTTAGACTGTTTGGGAGAAGGTCCTGCCCATATAGGGTTAGATTGGGTCGTAAGGTCTGTTATCCAGTAAAACCTTTCGTTGAGTGGTTAATAAATCGGTCGGTTTCCCTGGGATAGGTGTTGCCATGAAACAAGTCCAAAAAATAAATTTTACGATATTGCCCGCCCAGAGAAATCTGGGTCCCGGCGGGGCAAGAGGGTCCTTCCTTACCTTCTTGGTGAGAATGAGCACAGTAACTCATGGTTTTAGCAGTCTATATGATCACGATAAAATAGGATTCACGATATAACTCATTGAATAATAACGTTTGCAAGATATGTTAGGGCTGGGGAACAACCCATCCATTTCCGTGAAAAATCGCAACACCTCCAATGACTATTTGTACATTAATATCAAATCGTTATAAAATTTGATGTGCGAAAAATATGGCCAAATCCATGAGATTCCGTGATCAAAATCGACCAATTTGGTCACACCTGGTGTGTAGAAAAAGGCCTTTTCCCCTCAACCCCCAGGGGGGGGGGTGTGTGTCTAAACCTTTATAATCAAAACAATTTAATTTTTCACCCTGATTTTTCATGAAAAAGTTCCACTTGATTATCGTGATCGCTCTCACTTGGGGCAATTTTTCAAAAGGAAGAATTATGGCTTACAAATTTCCCGAAACGATTAATGATAAGAATTTCTTTAAATTTTCAAAACAACTGGTTTTATCTGGTAAGTGGGCGACATTGCCATTATCAACCAATAGTATCTTTCCTGTCATTGCATCCTTCGCAAATTCTGAAGGCATTGCATATCCTACACAAGAAACTATTGGCATTTTAAGTGGATGCGGCCTTAAAACGGTGAGAGAGGGAATAGCTGGATTATTAAAAATGTCAGACATTAAAATTCATAATAAAATTTCTAAAAGAGGTTTGCGCCAGAAAATTTATACAGTTCAAAAACCTTCTGATAGTGTGGAATCTTTTTCTTTCTACAAATCAGTTGTTGAAGATGGCCAATGGAGAGTTTTACGAATTGATGAAAAATCCAGGGCGGCGCATGCTGTTTATTGTACTCTTCTGGTTTTCAGTTTTTTTGATATAAATTGGTACAATGAAATCGAAGGTGAGTTTTATGATGGAAATGACTTGCATGATTTTTATGAAAATATTTTCCCAGAAAGAACATATGATTTTGTAAAAGCTGACATCGGTGTTGTCGCTGAATACTCAGGAGTAGAAAGAAAAGCAGCTATACGAGCTTATCACGCGTTAATAGGAGTTGAGCTATTAAAAGAACTTCCAAGTGCCATACATGGGGAAAATAAGCAAGTTTGGCAAATATTTAGAATACCGCCTGTATCTTATAAAAGATCATATTTGAATGAAAACCTGCCAAAACCTCATATTGAAAATGAATTTGTTAAAAATATCATAAATAAAAAACACGACATAACTACCCATCGACGCGACATAACTACCAAAAAACAGGACATAACTACCTATGAAGTAAGTTTTAAAGTAAGTTTTAAATATTTAAGTAAGTATGAAGTAAGGGTCAAAAAAAAGCCTTTGACCGACACACACTTTTTTTCTATATTTTTTCAGGAATTAGTTTTAAAAATGAAAGGATGGAATAGTGGAGAATCAGAAAATAAAATTTATCTCAATTAAAGAATTGATGGAGCAAGAATTCAAATCAAAGATTCATGTTGATGACAAATTTATCACCATCATTAAATATGATTATCCCATTGAAAAAAAGAGATGTAACACTCCTGCAAAGATCCTTTCCTGGATATTACATCTATCTGAAAAAAACTGGATTGACAACGATACGATTCACGATTTTACAAAAGCAGCTATGAGTCATGCAAATATTGAAAGGGTGTTTTTTTAATGGTCATTATTCAGGATACAAGAGAACAACTGCCATATGTTTTTGACAGATGGCCGGTATCAGTTCAAGCAGCCGGGTTGCCGGTGGGCGATTATAGCATTCAAGGTTTTTCTGACAAGGTTGCCATTGAACGGAAAAGCCTGGACGATCTCATAAATTGTTTGATGGGTGGAAATAGGATCAGGTTTGAAAAGGAACTCAGCCGGGCCAGATCCTTTGAGCTTTTTGCGGTGATAGTTGAGGCCAGCTTTCATCAGATATCTGCAAAGCAATATCACGGATGTATGGACCCTCATGCAGTCTTGCAAAGCATTGTTGCCTTTCACATCAGATATAAAGTTCCTTTTATCTTTGCCGGTGACAGATGCGGAGGTGAGTATCTTACCTTCAGTTTATTACAGAAATTCATTTATGAGATTGAGAAGAGGTTTAAACAATGTAGAAAGATGGAGGTAACAGGATGACCCAGGAATTAACAACAACAATCAACAACAGGATTAAGTCATTGAAAAGCTTGGCGTGGTGTTGATGGATGCAGACCCGAAGCATGGATTGAATTGAATGCGAACGCTGAAGATGTGCATGGATAGGGGCATACCTGGGGCACATCGACTTTGAAACCGGAGCCCTATCACTGAGCGATCCTGCAATTGATCCGTGTCAATATTAAGTTTCACCTTTAAAAAAAAATGGAGGAGTTATGATGAGATATGCCGCAAGAACAAGGCTGGCAGCTAAACGAGAAGCCAACAGACTTGTCAGAGAATATAATATAACAGATGTTGGGGGCGAGGCATTGTTGCGAACTTTTGCCTCTGCTTTCAGCCTCGAAATAAGTTGCCAGGAGCAGATAGATAAGGAGGGCCTCACGGTCCTTGATCGTTTCGAGCAGTTGAAGCCACACCCATTACTTACCACGCTCAGGGATGCCCGAAGCCAAAAGCTGGCGGCACTCAAAACAATGAATTTGGATCTGGAACCATTGCATGATGGGCCGGGCAGGCCTACAAGGAGATAAATATGCCGACTACTCGAAAACGTCAACGGCGGGCCGGAAAGTCTTTAAAACCCGCAGAGTACGCCTTTTTAACCGGGGATGATTCTGAGATCCTGCCCGGCACCCGAGATGCCGCGAGACTTCGGATTTTGCGAACAGATCCGGATGCTTGGTTGGTTTATGGAGATCGAACCGCAAATCAATTGTTGCACGAGTTCCCAGAATATAAAAAACTGTAAATTTACAGGAATTCAAAGGGAATAATAAGAAAATGCCGAAAAAATGCCAAATTTGTGTTTTAATACTTGATAACTTCTACAGGTTGGATTATATTGAGAATACAAGGAGCGATCAACCGATGATATTTTTTGGTTGATGCTCCTTTTTGTATACGGGTGAAAGTGATGAAGTTAACCCTTTAATGCTGCGATCAGCATAAGGTTCTGCGATCAGAGCCAAACAAGACATCATAATTGATGCAAGAGACAATCTAATGATTGCAATGAAAGAAATCAGACAGCGCGACCGCTGCAAAAAAAAGACCTTACTGAGGCGAAGACGGCGCGACCGCCGCATTGAATGAAAATTTTAAGCACCATTTCAAACAAATTTTAAAAAAAATGAAGGATTATATATTATGAAAGACTTTAATTTTGACGATGGCGATACACCAACCAAATTGGAAAAAATGCAGGCCCAATACCGGAATGGATTAAAAAAGCTGAAAGAAATCAAAAACATGGAAACAAGAACAGCAGACCAGGAAACTGAGTTTGACAACCTTGTGGACTCAATGGAACAACTTGGAAAGGAAATTGATGTTGCGCACTGAGAAGAGCAAATGGAAAATCAAGCCCTGTTTGCTGAAGGTGGAGACGATGAACATAGGGAAAAATCCGGCGATTTGATTTTTCAGGCGGCTGATGGTCGAGAACACCGGGCCATATCTGTTTCAAAAAGATTTACAGCCAGTGAATCACAACAGGGCCTTGACGGAAT
>JAQIBZ010000442.1 GCA_027858815.1 Desulfobacteraceae bacterium | reverse complement strand
CCCCAAAACCCAGTACCGAGTCCCCAATACCCAGTCCCCCGTTCCCAGCTTCCGGTTCTCCAAACATGGAACGGATTTTAAACAGCAACCCCTGCCGGTCGATATCCCCTTTTTGAACCAATTGGCTTATATTATTGGCACTTAATTTGCCATAGTCTTCAGGTGTCAGGTCTCTGGCTGTCAGGATCAGGACAGGGGTTTTAGCGGTGGCTTGCGTGCTGCGCATTTTTTCCAGCACCTGAAACCCGTCAATTTCCGGCATCATCAGATCCAGAACAATGGCTCGTGGAATAGTATGCGACATATAGTCGAGGGCTTCCTGGCCACCGCGCGCAACATCCACGATATATCCGTCATCTTCAAGAACCGCCTTGACCTGAATAACGGCGGCTTCATTGTCCTCAACCAAAAGAATTCTGTCAAACGCCTCACGCCTTTTGGCGCCTTTCTTATGCCTTTCTATTCCGGCGATTATCATTTTTATATCTTCCAGCAATGTGGCGGCGGTGGTGTCGCTTTTTGCAAGGATTGACGAGACATTACCGTCCAGTTTCCGCTGATCTTCTTCAGTAAGGTCTTTTGCAGTGACCACAATCACGGGCAGGTTTCTTGTTGCAGGATCAGAGCGAACCTTTTCTAAAACTTCAAAACCATCCATTTCTGGCATGACAAGGTCTAATACAAGAACATCAGGGACTCTCTCTTTTATCATGTCAATACATATCCTGCCGTTTTCAGCTTCAATCGCCTGCATGCGTTCGTGTACAATCGTCCGCGTTATGTCCTTGCGCTCTATTTCATTATCCTCTGCAACCAGGATTGAGTAAGCGGACGGTCCGCCGATTCTTTTTATTTCTGTAATCAGCCGGTTTCTGTTAACGGGCTTGCTGATATACCCCACGGCCCCTAAGGCGATGCCTGTTGACTTGTTATCAGAAAATGAAACCACTATGACCGGAATGTCCTTAGTGACAGGGTTCTGTTTGAGGTGCTGAAGCACTTCCCAACCGTCCATTTCAGGCATGATGATGTCTAAAGTGATGGCAAAGGGGCGATGGATTTGTGCCAGCCGGATCGCCTCTTTTCCGGATGCGGCGGTTATGATGTTATATCCCTCTCCGGAAAGATAGCTGGAAATCAAGGTAAGGGTATCGGGTTCATCGTCAACGATCAGAACGGTTTTTTGTGACAATTCGATTTCGACTTGCGGTTTCATAATTAAAGATTCGACTACCGGGGCGCTTCCCTGCCACCTTAAGGGCAAGGTCAGGGTAAATTCGGAGCCGGTTCCCAATGTGCTTTCCACAGACAACTCGCCGCCTAACATGGCAGCGGCTCTGTGGGCAATGGTAAGCCCAAGCCCCGTGCCTTCATAGTGACGCGCTGAAGTGCCGTCAACCTGCCTGAATTCTTTAAATATATAGGGCAGATCTTTTTCAGGTATGCCGATGCCGGTGTCGGAAACCGTGATATGAATTTTTTCAGCATCACTGTGTGCTGAAACGGTTACACTTCCGTGCTCAGTAAATTTGACGGCATTGCCGATAAGATTTTGCAGGATCTGATGCAGCCTGTGTTCATCACTTTCAATCTGCGGAAGATTTTCTGAAATTTTTTGATTGAGTTGAATATTCTTGTTTTCAGCAATCGGCTCCAGCCTTTCCATAATTGTTTCAATGGTTGAACTCATCTTAAATTTCTTGGGATTCACATCCATCCGGCCGGCCTCAATTTTAGAAAGATCAAGGATATCGTTAATCAGAGAAAGAAGGTTTTTGCCGTTACGTTCGATGATTTCAAGATAGTTTGCTTCATCTTTGGAAAGCTTGTCTTTTGTCTGCATCAAAAGGACACGGGACAGGGCCATCACCGAGTTTAAAGGCGTCCTGAGCTCGTGGCTCATGTTTGAGAGAAATTCACTTTTCAGGCGGTTGGCTTCTTCAACCTGTTTTTTCTGGGCTTCGAGTTCTGTGTTTTGTTCCTGAATTTCCTCGGACGTCTGCAAAAGCTCATCAGCCTGGGATTGCAATTCCTCAGCCTGAGCTTCGAGCTGCTGGTTGGTTCTGGTAAGATTTTCCGCAAGGCGTCCGGCCTTTTCATTGGCAATGATATCCGAATAAGCGGTATTTATACTGTTTAATGACAAATTTAAAATTTTCAGAGTCTCTTCTCTGAATCTATGAAGGTTTGCGAGGGATATAAATGCGACAACCGTCCTATTTATAAATATTGGTAATGTGATCATTTCTTTGGGGATCGCATCGCCGGCAGTGGTTTTGTATTTAAACAGGGTGTCTTTTGGGATATTTTTCAAATGATAGATGCTCTTTTGTGAAACAGCATTGCCCAGTTCCCCTTCCGGATAATCGGCATTAAATGGTCTCAGCAAATCCGGATTTGCACCGACTGAGGCAAGAGACTCAAACTCACGGTTGGCATCATTTAAACTATAAAACACGCCCATATTAGAATTTGTTATTGCCATCAACTGTTTCAGAAGCGCAGAACCAAACTGTTCCATGGAAGGTTGTCCGATGATCGTATCGGAAATATCCATTATATGCTTCTGGACAGTATTATTCGATTCAATGGATGCCGCCATTTCATTGACAGATGTTGCCAGCATTCCCAGTTCATCTCTGGACTGGACAATATTCCTGACAGTATAATTCCCTTCCTTGATTTTTTGAGTGGTTATATTCACATCAATAATCGGTTTTGATATTGTTTTGCTGATGTAGATTGCTGTAAATAAGATCAAAATTGAGATAACAACAAATAAGATGATAAAAT
>JAQIBZ010000314.1 GCA_027858815.1 Desulfobacteraceae bacterium | reverse complement strand
GCCTGACAGGCACTTTCATCATATTGCGGGCTGAAGCGGCCGTCTCCATCAAAAACCGCTGAACATGTTTTAAATTCGATTCCGGATACCCGGTTGCTTTTATCAATGAAAAAGTCTTTTGGCCCGAAGCTGTTGACAATATTGATTTCCCCTTCAAGGGCTTCTTTAATTTCATGTTCCCATGCCGGCATTTCCTCGCGTGATTCCAGGCATACGAGCGTTACATTGTCCGCACCTTTTCTTTTAGCGCAAAGGGCCACATCAATGGCGACGTTTCCGCCGCCGATGACCAGAACATCGTTGCCGATGGATACATCCTTGCCCATGGCCACATCACGCAGAAAATCCACACCTTGTAAAACGCCTTCAGCATCTTCGTTTTCAACGCCGAGCCGGCGGCCGCCATGCAGGCCGATTGCCATAAATGTGGCGGAAAATCCGTCTGCCTTGAGGCTTTCTAAGGTAATGTCCTTGCCGAATGTGACATTGGTTTTAATTTCCACACCCATCTTTTCAATGGTCTGGATTTCATTGTTAAGAATGTGTCTTGGTAGTCTGTATTCAGGGATTCCCACAGCCATCATGCCGCCGGCAATTGGCAGTTTTTCGAAGATCGTTACCTGGTATCCTTTTAATGCCAAAAAGTAGGCGGCTGCCAGTCCTGCCGGGCCGGACCCGATAATGGCCACTTTTTCGTCTCTTTTTTCCGGTACTGCAGGAATATATGGGGAATCTTCGCCCCCTTCCCAGTCTGCCAGGAATCGATGCAGTTCGCGAATAGCCAGCGATTCATCATAATCGCCGCGTGTACATTCTCCTTCGCAGGGATGGTGGCAAACACGTCCGCAGATACCGGGAAAAGGGTGGTCCTGCTTAAACAGCTTTAATGCTTCAAAATATATTCCTTCATTGATCAGCGCTATGTAGCCCTGAATACTGACGTGGGCGGGACAAGTGGCCTTACAGGGTGCTGTTCCGCGCTTGCTGATGGCAAAGGCGCCCGGGATGGCCTGGGGATATTTTTTAAAAACAGCCTTGCGTGTTGACAGACCTTTGTCCTGCTCGTTCGGGACCTCAATAGGACAGACTTTTGTACATTCTCCACAGCTGGTGCATTTTGAAAGATCAACGTACCTTGCTTCCTGGCGAATTTTTGCTTTAAAATTTCCCGGTTCACCTTCTAATTCTAAAATTTCAGTTCCGGTTCTGAGCTCAATGTTTAAGTGCCGGCCGACCTCGACCAGTTTGGGTGAGATAACTCACATGGCACAATCATTGGTAGGAAAGGTCTTATCCAGCTGGGACATGAGGCCCCCGATGGCTGAGGACTTTTCGAGAAGATATACGTAATATCCTGAATTCGCTAAATCAATGGCAGACTGCATGCCCGCGATGCCGGCCCCGACAACCATGGCGGCTCCGACAGTATCGTTTTTTTGTTTGTTTTGTACAGGTTCGGGTTGCTGATCCATTCCACACTCCCTAAAAAAATTAGATGCCGTGAATAATATCGTAAAGCCGATCTTCCCAACCGATGGTGGAAATCATGGTTCCGCTGAATTCATTATCCTTTATAGAAGAGACAGACTCTTGAGCAATCCGGACACATTCCCGCACTTTATCCGGTGCTTTCTGAATTCTTTTAACCAGTTCATCAGGAATATACACATGTTTCATGTTTCTTGACATATACCGGGCCATTCCAAGAGATTTTAGTAGCATAACAGTCGGAATAATATGAATATCACTGTTGTTTATTCTGCGCATAAATGGTTCGATGGCAGAAATATCAAAAAGAGGGGGGGTGATAAAAAAACTGGCCCCGGCATCAATTTTGCGATTCATCGCATCAATTTCTGCATCAAGGGCGGTGCCTTCAAGACCTGAATTAACCATTGATCCGACAATAAAACTCGGATTCCCGGAAATTTCAATTCCGGCCATATCTTTACCATGTTCAAGGCCCTTAATCGTTTTTAAAAGCTCATCAATGGAAATATCATAAACGGCCTTTGCCTGATGATGGTCCCCAAAGCTCGGATCTTCACCGGTGACAGCCATTACATTGGTGATGCCGCATGCGGAAGCAGCGAGAATATCTGCCTGAAGCGCAATCCGGTTTCGATCACGGCAGCAAACCTGCATGACTGTTTCCATTCTTTTGTCCTGAAGCACCATAGCCGCGCCTAAAGCGCTCATCCGCATGACGGCATTGCTCATTTCAGGAACTACAAAAGCGGTTACTTCTTCTTTTACTTTTGCCGCGTTGTTAACCATTGCGGTAATGTCGGTGCCTTTGGGCGGTTCAATCTCTGCGAGAATCGCAAAGTCCTTGGTTTCCAACTTACGTTTCAGATCCATTTTATCCTCCGGAGAACAGGCTGAATAAGATCAATGATTTGTATAATGATTGATTTACCAATGCATTATGGCAAAAAAAGTTCTTCCATCATTACAAAAAAAAAATAACACTGTCAATAGATCTAAACATTATTTTTTAGTAATAACGATGTCAGATGTAATGAACACCATTCATTTGTTTGTATGGGAATAAATTGGGAAAGTTAAATTATCCAGCTTGACCTTATACCACAATGTGATATTATTATGCTGTTGTTAAAAAAATGGATTTGTATCAAAATCTAATTTAACGATGTTTATGGGGGAAATACATTCCGTTTTATTGTTTGACAATTCAGAACTGATTTTTTTATGATGTTTAAACTTTTGGTTTAATCAATAGCCGAACCACACTCAGTTAAGGAGAGCTTAATGATGTCAAAAAAGAATATTTGTTTGAACCGGTTCGTTTCGGTTTTTGTGTCTCTGATGGCCATGATGGTTTT
>JAQIBZ010000307.1 GCA_027858815.1 Desulfobacteraceae bacterium | reverse complement strand
ATTATCGGTTTTGAAATTGAAGCCGGGAATCGTGAGGTTTCTAAATGGAATCAGCCACTTTTGAAACAATTGGAAGAAGGCATTGTTGGATTTATCATCAAAAAAATTAACTCTGTTTTCCACATCCTGGTTCAGGCGAAACTTGAATCCGGAAATTTTGATATCCTTGAAATGGCACCAACGATTCAATGCATAACCGGAAGTTATAAAAAATCTGAATATCCGGTTGCATACCTTGATTTCTTTTTAGAAAAAAAGGGAATTGTTCATTATGATACATTGCAGTCAGAAGAAGGCGGGCGATTCTTTCAGGAACAAAACAGGTACCTGTTTATCGAGGTGGAAGATGAATTTCCGATAGACGTAAAAGAACATTTCACATGGATGACTTTTCGTCAGGCCAAGGAATTTATTAAATTTAATAATTATTTCAATATTGAGGCAAGAAGTTTAATTGCTTGCGTCTCTCCGATATAGCGACAAAATAACCGATTGGAATCTGGAATAAAATGAAAGATAATTTTGGAGAATTCGCTGACAATTATAATAAGACATTAAATGATGCCATTCAGTTTTCCGGTGAAGAAGCAGAATTTTTTATCGAAACTAAGATCAAACTGATGAATGAAGAAATTCATCGAAACAATTTATGCGTCAGGTCTATTCTGGATTTTGGGTGCGGCACCGGAAATGCGTTGAAATACATCCACAAATATTTTCCAGAAGCTTCTTATTATGGTATTGATGTCTCTAAACAATCAATACAGCAGGCAAGAACGCAGGGAAGCACCGATCTTTTTTTCTATTATGAAGGCAATCGCCTGCCGTTTGAAAACAATTCATTTGATATTGTCTTTGCCTCGGTTGTTTTCCATCACATCTCCTTAATATCCCACACCCCTCTGATTGAAGATATCCACCGGGTTCTTAATCCTAACGGGGGTTTTTTTCTGTTTGAACACAACCCATACAATCCGTTTGTCAGAAAAATTGTAAAGGACTGTCCTTTTGATAAAGATGCCTTTCTTTTATCCCCAAAATACAGTAAAAAGATTTTCCATCATAGTCCGTTTCAGACTTGGACGTTAAAATATTACCTTTTTTTCCCGAAATTTTTAAAAATTTTTAGATTTCTTGAAAAATATCTGTCATGGGCATTAATTGGCGCTCAATATTACATTTTTGCAAAAAAAAGAAAGCTCCGCTCAGAAAGAAAAGACAATGGAAAAAAAGATTAAAATAGGCGTATTGGGGTGTTCATCAATCGCCGAGCGGTCAATTCTGCCGGCCCTGGTTGATTCTGAATATTTTGAACTGATCTCTGTGGCTGCTCAAGATTCAGCAAAAGGGGAAATGTTTGCAAAAAAATTTAATTGTAATTCCTGCAGCTATGAAGAATTGATATCAAACGACCAGTTAGAAGCTGTCTATGTATCACTTCCCGTTAGTCTCCACTATGAATGGGGTAAAAAATCCATAGACGCGGGTAAACACCTTCTTCTCGAAAAAACCTTTACAATGGATTACACTCAGGCACAGGATATTATTACGTCTGCTATTTCAAGAGATCTCGTTTCGATGGAAGCACTGATGTATGTCTATCACCCACTTTTTTCAAAAGTGCATGATCTTGTTGATTCAGGGTCAATCGGAAATATCCGGCACATTGATGCATCATTTGGCCTTCCGGATTTGCCGGAAAACAATATTCGAAATTACAGAGATCTGGGTGGCGGGGCAATTCTGGATGCACTGGTTTACCCGTTGAGTTTATGCCTGAGTATGAATAAAAACAAACCGAAATCCATTTCCTGGAATATCATTTCTCATGAAAAACATGATGTTGACGCCAGGGGATCTGTCAAACTGGATTGGGATAATTTTTCCGCTTCCATAAATTTCGGGTTTGGTTTTATGTACCGGAACACTTATTCAATTTGGGGAGATCAGGGATATCTGAATGCCGAAAGAGTATTTTCCAGAACGAAAGATTACTGCGGTCCGATATTGCTGTCAAAACAGGGGGGGACCGAAACCATTGATGTAACTGCTGCCAATCATTTTGATCTGATGTTAACCGCGTTTTACAAAAAAATCAAAAAGCAGGATTTGACAGCAATTAATGAAAAAGGCGATATTCTGAGACGGATGGAAATAATTTCAGATATTTATAAGGATACCTATGGCTTTGACGGGAACCGGGCGAATTCGGTTGATGTATCCGTGGTGATTCCCGTCTACTTTTCTGAAAAAAACATCCAGACTACCGTCACCGAAATCGAGACTGTGCTGAAAAGCTTCTACAATTATGAGATTATTCTTGTCAACGATGGTTCAACAGACAATAGTTTTGGTGTAATAAAAAACATGGCTAAAAATTCTCAAAACATAATCGCTTTAAATCTTATGCGCAACTTCGGCCAGCATAATGCCGTTATGGCCGGTCTGAGAGAAGCCTCAGGAAGGTATGTTGTCTGCATGGACGATGACGGCCAGCACGACCCGGCTTATATCCCCTTGATGATTGAAAAAATTAAAGAAGGGTATGATGTTGTATATACAAAATATGAACATAATGTTTATAGCGCATCCAAAAAATTAGGAAGCAGCTTTAACAATTTCATATCAAGCTGGCTTCTCGACAAGCCTTCGGACCTTTATTTGTCATCCTTCAAGGCAATGAAAAAAGAAGTAAAAGATCAAATCAACCAATATTCCGGACCGTATCCATATCTTGACGGCATTATATTATCAGCAACACAAAGCTTCGCGTCCATACCAGCCAGACATCGTGGCACTGCCAAACCGGAGACAACGTATTCATTTACGAAACTTGTCCGACTGTGGCTGAATATGTTCACCAATTTTTCGGTAAAACCGTTACGGCTTATCTCCATGATCGGATCCGTAACATTTATAATATCTATTATTTTAATGATCGGATTATCTTTATTGAAAATTTTAAACAGCGACCTTGTTCCGCCCGGCTGGACCATGCTGGCTGTTCTGATACTTTTTTTCGGCGCCATCCAACTTATCTGCATCGGAATGGTGGGTGAATATGTGGGACGGATTCTGATTTTAAACAATAAACGCCCACAATTTATTGTAAAAGAAAGAGTTAAATCCAATGGCTGATATCGGTATAATCGGCGCTAACGGTTACATCGGCCGGCATGTGGCGCGGACATTGTTTAAAAAAGGGCATACGATTGTCCTAATGGATAAAGATCCCGAGTCCATTGATCAACATTCCAATTATCATCAAATTGATTTATGCAGATCTGATAAATTCCCTCAAGACCTTAAAAAAGCACGGCATATATTCTTTTTGGCCGGGCTGACAGGTACATCTATCGGTCAGGCAACAAACAGAAACTTTATAGAGACGAATGAAATCGGTTTATTAAATTTTTTAGAGTTCTGCCGGACGGAAATTCTTCAAGCCAAAATAATTTTCCCCTCCTCACGCCTTGTTTATAAAGGCAAAAAAAATTGCTCATTAAATGAGGACCATGCAAAAAATTTCAATACCATTTACGCTGTGACAAAATTCGCAGGAGAGCAATTTCTGAAAATCTATCAAAACTGTTTTGGATTAGATTATGTAATATTCAGGATAGGCGTGCCTTACGGCAACATGATTGATGACAAATTATCATATGGTACATTAAAACTTTTTATGGAGACTGCCGGAAATGGAGAGGATCTGCTGATTTTTGGCAACGGCGTTCAAAAAAGAAGCTTTATTCACATCGAAGATCTTGCAAATATTATTATCCTGGGAGCTTTTGACAAAAGAACAGACAATGATGTTTTTAATATTTCCGGCCCGGATATATTAAGCATCCGGCAGGTGGCTGAAAAAATAGCCGGTAAGTACGGAGTATCCGTAATATCAGTTCCCTGGCCGGAAATGGCAGAAAAAATTGAGTCCGGCGATACGATTTTAGACTCCACAAAACTCGATAACATTTTGAATTACAATTACAAAGAGTCTTTTGCCAAATGGTTGAAGAAAATGAAAGCGTAACTCTATATAATATTAACTAAAAAAAAATTCCGTACTGGACTGATTGAGCGGCCCTAACGTCTTAACGACAGGCGTTAACCTGCCTTTCTGGTGATATTTGACATAAAAGTGTATTTTTCAATATTCTAAGCCAAACTGCCGCTTAAAACATATTCTTCTAAAAATGAATAAAAAAGACACCCCTGAATTAAAAACCGACATAGATCTTCAATATTATTATGGTTTTGAATATTTAAGAGCTGTCATGGTAATCGCTGTTGTTATCTGGCATACCGGTCTTTTGGGCGATTTGAGCGTTATGGATATCACTCGCTACAGCACCGGAAAAATAAACTTTTCCGTTCTTATCTGTTCTCAATTCCTGGTTACTCGCCGTGCCTGTATTTTTTCTGGTGGCATTTTTTTTGTTTAACCAAAATATGGTCTCGAAAAAAGGATATTTTTTTTTAAGGATTAAACGGTTATTTTATTTATATGCATTTTGGGTTGGCCTCTTTCTTATTGCGCGTTATCATTGTGATCCTGATTTTTTACCCAATCTGTTCTCTCAGGGAATCGGCCATATTCTTTCCTTTTTCGCCGGTGAAGGGATCAGCCTTTATTATTTCAATTTTTCACTGCTCGTAATTACAATATTTGCATTCCCGATCATGAAATTGCATCGAAATATTTTGTGGGCACTGCTTGGTTTAACCATAGTTTTTATTATCCTTTTCTATTAAATGCCCGCCCGGCAAAATAATATCTTTTTTTTCCAGACATTCACTGGGGATATATTGTCTCCATCCTTTTGTCATTGGTTTTCTTGAAGGTTACGTGGGACGACCAAAGGGTAATTTTATATATTTCCTTGGTGTTATAAGCATTACAACAATTCTGGCCTTTTTTGTAAAAAGGGCCTTAAACCAAAGACTGATTTAGCATTGAATGATTGGTATTTCCCCCATTGTTCATAAATTTGTTGATTCAAGCCAGATGTTTAAACATTTTAAAAGACTAATGAAAAGTTGAGAATGACCGTTAAGAAAAAACACATAATAGCCAATTTATAATTTTTTCTGTGTGTTTGATCATATTCTGAGCTTGCGCTTTTTTCGGTTGGAACAAACTTCATTACGGATTCAATTTCATTGATGAGGGGTATCATGCAACCGAAAGTGGAAAATGAAACAAAAGGGACGAGAACCGAAGATCGCGTTTATTTTTGAACGGGAGCCAATGCTTCTTCCTAGATCCGTTGGAAAAGGCACTGTGACTTTTTCCGCCAAATAATTTGATTTTATGTCATCCCAAGACCCAATTTCAAATTATATCAAAACCCATATGACATTTGTGTCCGAATTTAAGATATCGGATGATCATATCATTCGATGTTACGTGAACAACAACTTGCCAAAAATTCATTAAACGGTCGATTTACTGCTGTTGATGCATACCTTGCTGTGTTTTAAAACTTGCAATAACTAATTTTAATTGCTAAAAAAATGAATTTTGACAAACATTGGCATTCCTGCCTCACACAATCAACATTGGATTCATTTCAATTTGTTATGAAAAACAGCATATCTGAACTGGCAATATGCGGCGGTCCTCCGGCATTTAACGAAACCCTTCATGTGGGCCGACCGAATATCGGTGATAGGTCACAATTGCTTCAAAACTTCAAACAGATTCTTGACAACCGATGGCTTACGAACAATGGCCCCTTTGTTCAGGAATTTGAAGCAAAAATAGCGCATTCACTGGGTGTCAGGCACTGCATCGCCATGTGCAACGCGACCATTGCGCTTGAGATTGTCATTCGTGGCCTGGGACTTAACGGCGAAGTTATTGTACCCTCTTTCACTTTTATCGCTACTGCACATTCTCTCCAATGGCAGGAAATCACACCGGTATTCTGCGATATCGATCCGACCACCCACGCGATTGATCCCAAAAAAGTTGAATCTCTGATCACCCCTCGAACAACCGGCATTATCGGGGTCCATCTTTGGGGAAGGCCCTGCGCGATAAACGAACTGATTGAAATCGCAAATCGCCACAATCTCAAGCTCGTTTTTGACGCAGCCCATGCCTTTGGCTGTTCTCATGAAGGACAGATGATTGGTAATTTCGGTGAAGCCGAGATTTTCAGTTTCCATGCCACCAAATTTATCAATGCATTTGAAGGCGGCATGGTGGCGACCAATAATGATAACCTGGCCGCCAAGCTCAGGCTGATGAAAAATTTCGGGTTCGCCGGTTATGACAAAGTGATTCATATCGGCACCAACGGCAAAATGAATGAGATGTGCGCTGCTATGGGGATTTCTTCGCTGGACTCTATGGATGACTTTCTTCAAATCAATCAGGATAATTACCGGCAGTATCAAGCGGAATTGGCCGGTATACCCGGCGTGAGCCTGATTCATTATGATGAAAATGGAAAAAATAATTTTCAATACATTGTTCTGGAAATTGATGAACATCTTGCCGAGATCTCAAGGGACCAGATCTTGCGCGTGCTTCATGCAGAAAATATATTCGCCCGCCGCTATTTTTATCCCGGCTGTCACCGAATGGAGCCCTATCGATCCTATTTTCCACATGCAGGCTTGCTTCTGCCGGAAACCGAAAAGCTGGCAGAAAAAATTCTTGTGTTGCCGACCGGCACATCAATAAGTCCTGATG
>JAQIBZ010000297.1 GCA_027858815.1 Desulfobacteraceae bacterium | reverse complement strand
TGTGACTTCCGGCAAAGACATGGAAGTTGTTCAAACCCTGGCAGACGAGCTGTGCGAAAAATTTCCAAATATCGCCTCGGTGGTTAATAATGTCACTGCCAGCGTATCCAGCGTGGCAATCGGGGAATATGAAATTCATCTGGCCGGTGAACAATATTTGAAGGAAAAACTGGGACCGTATGAATTTGAGATTTCCGCTAATTCATTTTTCCAGACCAATACCCGTGGCGCGGTTGTTTTATATGATACTGTCAAGGAATATGCGCAGCTGACCGGAAAGGAGAGTGTGCTTGATCTCTACAGCGGAACAGGAACGATTCCTATCTGGCTGTCGGATTCGGCAAAAGAAATTTCGGGTATCGAAATCATAGAAAGCGCAATTGCGGATGCAAAAGAAAATTGCCGTCGAAATAACATTTCAAATTGCAATTTTATTGTCGGGGATATCCGTCATATTATTGCTGAAATAACCCGGACGCCGGATGTGTTAATTATTGATCCTCCTAGAACCGGCATGCACCCGGATGTGGTAAAACAGGTTTTGACGTTGGCACCAAAGAAGATCGTCTATGTCTCTTGCAATCCGGCAACGCTTGCCCGGGATGTTGGGTTGATGAAAGATGCTTACCGGGTTGCAGAAATTCAGCCGGTGGATATGTTTCCCCATACCTTTCATATAGAAACAGTTGCCCGGATGGAAAAATTATAGAAAAATTGTAAGCGCTACAGGCCAGTGCTTTATAGAAAATTGATAATTTCGACCCCGTGAACGGGTACGAAAAATTAGGAGAGATTTAGCCATGAAAATTGAAATGACTCCCATTGGCGTATTTCATACGCAAGAGACAAAGGTTCCCCGGCATTGGAGTGTTTCAGACGTTGTTGGGACGATTGAAATCGATAAAATTTTTGAACAAGGCTTAAAAGATGTCAGCGTCGGTCAAAAAATTTTGGTGCTGTTTAATTTCCATAAGAGTTCGGCCTTTGATTCTAAATTTCTGAGCCAGACCCCGCCGCACAAAGAAACACCCATGGGCGTTTTTAGCATTTGTTCGCCGTTTCGGCCGAATCCGATCGGTTTGTCGGTGCTGACGGTATTGAAAATTGAGGCCAATATGATTACTGTGAAACATGCGGATATGTTAGACGGAACCCCGATTTTAGATATCAAACCGCACATCGAAGGCAAAACAGACTGCCCGAGTTATCCGAAGGGAGAGTAATCGTATTAAATCCGGGTTTAGTGATGTAAATATTGTTTTCTGCCATTGTAGTGTGTTAAAATAAAATAAACCAATGCATATGACGGTCAAACCAAAACTTTAACTAAGGAACCGATATCATGAGAAAACAGATGAATACCATATTTTGTGCCACGGATTTTTCAAAGTTAGCACAAGAAGTTGTGGCATACGGTATCACCCTGGCCAAGGAATTTAATGCTAAGCTAATCGTCTGCCATGTTGTTGATTTTCCGACTGTTTCTATGTACGGGGAAGCGGTTAGCGGGCCGATTGAACATCAGAATCGGTTTATGGATTACGCGAAAAGTGAAATCAGTCGTCTGATCGGCGATGCACCCATTGACTCTCAGGCCATTGTTACACTGGGGAACACAACAGAAGAAATTTCTCGCCTGGTCGTTGAATTTAATGCGGATCTCGTGATCACTGCAACCCATGGCCGGTCCGGATTAAAACGGTTTTTTTTAGGATCGGTTACTGAACGCCTGATGCGGATCCTGCCATGCCCATTACTGGTTTTGCGTGGTGCTGAAGATGGGGCTGAGCCAACGTTCCAGAAGTTTCCGTTTAAGCGGATTCTGGTGGGGTGTGATTTCTCTTCTGATTCTGATCTTGCTTTTAAAAACAGCCTCAGCATGGCACAGGAATTTGAAAGTGAATTGCATATGGTCCATGTGGTGGAATCAAACGGCTACAAAGACCTGTTTAAAGTGCCCGCTGAATCCGGAGATAAATTCAAAGAAGATTTATTTGATATGATTAAAGGGCGGCTTAAGTCAATGGTCCCTGATGAGGCGTTGAACTGGCTGACCCTTCACACCCACCTTTTAGTCGGCAAACCCTATGATGAGATTATCCGGTGTGCGGAAATCAATGACATTGACCTGATTGTTCTGGGTATACGGGGTCATGGAATGGTTGAGGATCTTCTTGTGGGCTCAACAACCGACCGGGTGATCCGACGGGCACCGTGTCCGGTTCTATCAATCTGTCAAAAATAACAGCTTTAGCAAAAGTGCTTCGTGGCGACCATTCTTCACCCGATGGTTGCAATAAACATCTCATCATAATTTCAGTGTATGGAGAAAAAACCGCAGGCATCCGGTTTAAAAGCCGGATGCCTGTTTGATTTTAAGTTATTGAGACAAATCTATCGTTTAAACTCCGGATTTTCATTTCATCATTTCTTGTTTTTTGAATCTAACCGGTTATTAGTCTTGCTGAATCCTTTCAACTTTTGATAAAAAATCTGATTGGCTAAGATTAGAATAAGGGCCATTTTGTGGATGGTGCAAACGACGATTGCGGGTTGGTGAAGCCCAATGAGAAAAATCAGGAGAATCATAAATGGTGTACTACATAATTGAAGATGAGTGTAACGGGTGTACTTCGTGTGCAAATATATGCCCCACAGGTGCAGCATCGGGTGAAAAGAAGAAACCGCATCGGATTGACGAAGCGGTGTGTATTGAATGCGGGGTTTGTGGAAAATTATGTCCCCAGGGCGCCGTGAGAGATCCATCCGGTCAGGTACCGCAAAGGCTTAAACGAAAACAGTGGGAAAAACCGTTTTTTGATAAGCAGAAATGTGTTGGGTGTGCCATGTGTCTTGAGGTATGTCCCTCAGATTGCATTACGCTTGGGACGCCAGGGACAAAAGATCTCACAGCGTATCCGGAAATTACCGATAACAATGCAAAAAAATGTGTCAGTTGCGGATTTTGTGCGCAAGCGTGTCCGGTGGATGCCATCGAAATGCATACGGATGATGTAGCAGCAGAAAAAGTTGAACAGCAGAAAATGAAACAGGAGAAAAGTATGGTCTGGACATTAAAGAAAAGCTTTTATCGGGTCTTCCAAATAGTTATGAAATATGCCGCTATGATTTTGCCTTTTCCAGTACCTGTCCTGCTGATCGGTTCAGGCAGTGTAAAAAATCTGGCTGAAAATATCAAAGCGCGGGGTATTAAAAATGTGTTAGTGGTGACCGACAAGGTATTGATGGATTTAAAACTGTTAGACGAATTTTTAGCGTCTTTGTCGGAAAAAAAGATTCAGTATACGATTTTTGATGATGTTCAGCCCAATCCGACCATTGAGAATGTCGAGGCCGGAAGAATAATATACAAACAAAACAAATGCAAAGCGATCATTGCGTTTGGCGGGGGATCGCCAATAGATTGCGCCAAAATCATTGGTGCCCGGATCAGAAATCCTTACCTGCCTGTACGGTTTATGAAGGGGCTTTTCAGGGTAATCATACCGATTCCGCCAATGTTTTGTATCCCCACAACTGCCGGGACCGGGTCGGAAACAACGCTTGCCGCAGTCATTACCAATGCGGCTACTCATGAAAAATTTGCGATCAATGATTTAAAACTTATTCCTAAAATTGCTGTTCTGGATCCTGAATTAATGGTCGGCCTGCCGCCCCATATTACATCCACCACAGGAATGGATGCGTTGACCCATGCGGTAGAAGCGTATATCGGGCAAAGCGGCAGCGCGCATACCGATGAAAGTGCGGAATATGCGACAAAACTCATATTTGAGAATCTTGAAAAAGCCTATAATGACGGCTCCGACATGAATGCACGCAACAACATGGCGATTGCCTCTTTTTATGCCGGAGCAGCATTTACAAGGGCTTATGTCGGTTATGTTCATGCCGTTGCCCATAATATGGGCGGCCTTTACGGCGTTCCTCACGGGCTGGCAAATGCCGTCATTTTACCTTATGTTCTGGAATTCTGCCGAAATGAAGCAAAGAAAAAAATTGCAAGCCTGGCAGTTGCCGGCGGTTTGGGCATAAACAGCGATTCGGATGAAATACTGGCGACCCGATTTATCGAAAAAGTTAAAACGATGAACAAGAATATGCATATTCCGACATATATTGAACAACTCAAGGAAAGAGATATTCCTTTGATCGCTAAACGAGCTTTAAAAGAAGCACATCCTCTGTATCCGGTACCAAAAATCATGACACATCAACAATGTGAGGAACTTGTGAGAAAGCTGCTGCCACAGGCATAATAAAAATCAGTTCAGCCGTTTAAATAAAAAAATAGCGGGAAAAGCCTTTTTCCCGCTGTTTTGTTTTAAACAATCTTATCGACTATTCTGCACTTTTGAAAATTTTAAGAATACTGTCGTTTTATCCTTCAGTCTACAATCGAGGACGCCCTCCGGATTTACGGAGATGACCGCGTTTGTCATGATATTTTCCGCAGTCACAGATTGCCCCAATCGGTCAAGCGCATGATGATATGCCAGGCCATAAATTTCTTTAAAACCAGCCGGCGTAATATCGACATACCCTGAGATTTTTTTCATGGCAGCTAAAACATCGTCATCTGATAAATCGATGTAATGTTCCTAACATTTTGCATTGATCATCGTTTACCATGTGCTTTACAAATCATAGGATGAATTTATGAAAACAAAAGATCCCGGATGGAGCATTCGAAGCTGGATACAACTGGGCATATTTGGAACTACACTGGCAATCGAGTGTCTCCACACATGAATTCAGCGTGAGACTGAAAACGATCGATTCAGTGAAATGAAGAATATATTTAGTATTTTCAATAATTATGATATTTATAAATCTTCCAGATAATGTTTTTTTTAAAAAGGGAATTATCATCAATATCCGGTTTTTGCAGAATCCGTGGAAGAAACAGATGTCACCACATGACCACGAACTGTATCATCCCCATAAAAAAAAAGTTTGATATCAAACCCATCGGCACGGTTGCAGAAGACATTGAAGCAATGATGGCCGGGAAATAGTCTTATTTTAAAAGAACAAGTCTCAAAGGGAAAAGAACGTGCTAAGAATTTTTAAGGACGAATTAAGCAACCCGGATAATTTTGTTGTTACCTTAGAACTTGTTCCCCACCGGGAGGCCTTTGGACAGAATACAGATACCCTTGTGGGCATTGCCAAAGATGCCTTTTCCGATGGACGGATTTCCGCTGTTTCCATTACAGACAATCCCGGCGGGAATCCGGCATTGAGTCCGGATGTACTGGGATATGAGATTTTTAAGCAGGGAATGGATGTCATCGTCCATTTCACCTGTAGGGATACGAACCGCGTGGGAATGGAAAGCCGGGCCCTTCAGCTGGCGCATATGGGGATGAAAAATATTCTGGCCTTAACCGGAGACTACAATGGAAAAGGGTTCGGCGGAACGGGTAAGCCGGTATTTGATCTGGATTCGGTTTTATTGAGCAAAATGCTAAACGGTTTAAGCGAAAAGATAATTGTTTCGGGCGATCCGGACGCTTTTTTTACAGGGTGTGCGGTTTCGCCGTTTAAGGATCGGAAATCCGAATGTATCGCCCAGTACAAAAAACTGGATAAAAAAATTAATGCCGGCGCTTCATTTGTCATTACCCAGCTGGGATATGATGTAAACAAATTTAATGCGCTTATCCGGTATCACAAGCAACAAAATCCACATATCCCGTTGATGGCATCTGTTTATCTTTTAAGCCCCAGGTCTGCCCGGGCCATGAACAGGGGAAGGGTTCCCGGCGCATATGTTTCGGACGACCTGTACGATAAAGTTATTTCAGAATGGGGGCAGGATCCACGAAAGGGCCTGAAAAAAGCTATCCAAAGAGCCGCCAAACTGGGAGTAATTTTAAAAGGTATGGGATATCGTGGTATTCATATCGGCGGTGTTCACAAAAGCTTTAAGACGGTTGCCGGTATCCTGGACTGCATGGAGCAGATACAGGATAACAAGCCTGATTTTCTTGATGAAATCGAAACGGAAAAAGAACAATGCTTCTATTATTGTTATGACCCGGAAATATCGAATAAGGGTGGATCAGAAGAAAAGGCAGGCTTGAAAGAAACACTGGTTGACCACATTCCTTATCGCATATTCAATTTTGCCCATAATCTTTTTTTTGACAAATCCGCAATGCTGGCACCTATCTATCAGAAGCTGGCATTTGTTCTGGAAAAATACCGTAAAACCTGGGTGTTGAAACGTTTTTTTGAAGATCCGTTAAAAGTGACATTTTTGTCCTGCCAGAGTTGCGGGGACTGCGGGATTCAGCATGTGGCTTTCCTTTGCCCGGAGTCAGGATGTCCCAAGCATACCCGGAATGGCCCCTGTGGCGGGAGTCTGGATGGCCATTGCGAGGTATATCCGGAAAAATTGTGCATCTGGGTTCGGGCGTATCGACGCCTGAAAAATGTCAACAAAGCTTCCGGATTTTTGCAGGACAACGTTCCACCGCGAATGTGGGAGCTGAACAAAACCTCTTCATGGGTAAATTTTCACCTGAATAAGGATCATCAACGATAAACAAAAAGGAAAGATCATGAAAACACGAATTACAGAACTTTTACAGTCATCCACAAATGTACCTCGGTCTCGGTTCGCCATGCCCTGAAAGCCGAGTCAATCGGTTACGATGCGGTATCTGTTGACGGATTTGAGTGCGGCGGTCATCCGGGTGAGGATGACATCCCGAATATGATCCTTTTGCCCCGTGCAGATGAAGAACTGGAAATTCCGTTTGTCGCCTCAGGCGGAATGGCGGATGCAAGGAGTTTAGTCGCTGCACTGACGCTGGGCGCGGATGGAATAAATATGGGTACACGTTTTATCGCCACAAAGGAAGCACCTGTTCATGAAAATGTAAAACAAGCAATAGTTGCTGCCACGGAACTTGACACGCGGCTTATTATGAGACCTCTGCGAAATACCGAACGCGTCCTCAGAAATATTGCTGTTGATCGTTTACTGGAAAAAGAGTCATCACTTGGACAGGATCTTAAGTTTGATGACATCATTGAAGAGGTTGCCGGGGTATATCCAAAAATAATGATGAATGGCGATATGGATGCCGGTGCCTGGTCCTGCGGCATGGTTGCCGGCCTGATTCACGACATCCCGACATGCGAAGAGCTAATAAATCGTATTATGTCTGATGCTGAAGTTCTTATACGACATCGCCTGGCAGGTATGATAAAATAAGTCGGTTATCATATTGGGGAACTGGAATAAACTAATATACCGGAATTGCGCCGCAATTTTTGCTCGTATTCAAGGTGAGTCAATAAGGAGTGCCGGAGACAATAATCAAAGAAAGGAGATATTATGAAACCGCGAAAAATAAAAGATCGTGTTTTCTGGATGGGGTCCGTGGATTGGGATAGTCGCTTGTTTGACTCGCTTATTCCCCTTCCGGACGGAACCAGCTATAACGCTTATCTTATTGAAGGAAGCGAGAAGACTGTTTTGCTGGATACAGTTGACCCGCCCATGGCCGATGAACTGAT
>JAQIBZ010000287.1 GCA_027858815.1 Desulfobacteraceae bacterium | reverse complement strand
GAAGGAATGGATCAATACATTCGCGCGGAAAATATGCATTATCTTGAAGATGCCCACCGCAAGGGAAAAGGGATGATCCTTTTAACCGCTCATTTCGGGAACTGGGAATTAATGGGCGCATGGCTGACCTGGAAAGATTACCCGCTTCGGGTGGTCGGAAAACCACTGACGAACCCCAGGCTAAATAAATTTACAATCGAAACACGCAACCAGGCCGGCTATATTAATATTGCCCGTGGTAAAGAAACCCGGGAAATTATCAAGGCGCTTAAACAGGGTTATCCTCTTGGCATGCTGATGGATCAGGATACCCGGGTAAAAGGGGTCTGGGTGGACTTTTTCGGCAGAAAAGCAAATACGCCTGTTGGCCCCATCCTTCTTGCCAGAAAGTTTAATATCCCGATTATCCCGGCGTTCGCTCATTTGGAACCGGATTTGACCTATCACGTCGAATGTTTTGCACCAATAACCGTTTCTGATACGGGAGATCCCGATAAGGACCTTGTTGCAGATGTTCAGAAATGTTCCGATATTTATGAAAAAATTATTCGAAAACATCCCGAGCAGTGGGTCTGGATGCATCAACGATGGAGACGGCAGCCGAATGGTTAGCTATATATTTAAACGATGCATGAGTAAAGGTGTATAATAATAAGGGCCTGACTGATGAGAAAACTGAGTATCCTTCCGCTTTTTGTATTTCTTTTCTTATACATCCTTCCCCTTGGCGTCCGGCCTCTGAATATTCCGGATGAAACCCGGTATGCGGAAATATCACGGGAAATGATTGAAACCGGGGACTTTGTGGTGCCCCGGCTGGTCGGGCTACGGTATTTTGAAAAACCGGTGATGGGTTACTGGCTGAATGCGGCAGCGATGAAAGTTTTCGGAGAAAATAATTTCAGTGTGCGTTTCGCCTCCGCCTGTTCTGTCGGTCTGTCCGCTTTGATGCTGTTTTTTCTGGCCCGGCGTTTTGCCGGCGGATATTTTGCCGGTATCGTATCTTCAATGATTTTTCTCACCTGCTTTGAAGTATTCGGTATCGGTGTATACAGTGTACTGGACAGTATGTTCGCTTTTTTTATAATTGCGGCCATGATTTGTTTTTATTTTGCCTGTTCAGACTTAAATACAGATCGCACACGGCAAAAGAATCTATTCTTAATCTTTTGCGGGGTTTTTGTTGGGTTTGCGTTCCTGACCAAGGGGTTTCTGGCCGTTGTGCTGCCGGTTATCATTATTGCGCCGTTTTTAATCTGGGAAAGAAGATGGAAAGACCTTTTTACGGTGCCCTGGATTCCTTTGGCTGCGGCTGCTTTGGTGATTATGCCATGGGCGGTCATGGTTCATTTGAGGGAGCCGGATTTCTGGAATTATTTTTTCTGGGAAGAACATATCAGGCGTTTTTCCGCAGACGATGCCCAGCATATAGCACCTTTTTATTACTATTTACTTTTTTTCCCGGCTGCCGCTGTTCCCTGGACGTTTTTCGCACCAAGCATATTTCAAGGATTAAGGAAAAAGAAAAAAGAAAATCCGCTGTTTAAATTTGCGATCTGCTGGTTTGTCTTCCCGTTTTTATTTTTTTCCATATCCAAAGGAAAATTATTAACATATATTTTACCTTGTTTTGTTCCATTTGCCCTGCTCGCTGCCGCCGG
Organism: Desulfobacteraceae bacterium; assembly: GCA_027858815.1. Classification (GTDB taxonomy): domain Bacteria; phylum Desulfobacterota; class Desulfobacteria; order Desulfobacterales; family Desulfosalsimonadaceae; genus SURF-3. The sequence continues at coordinate 1,480 of JAQIBZ010000287.1, read as the reverse complement.
TCTTTTGAATTGTCTTCACGTTGAAATCGGCAAAAAAGCGGATATGCCGCTGCCAAAAAGCTTTAAGGGCGGCGCATTTGTTGCCGCAGGGTTTTTTGGTATAGTGGCAGTGGTTTTGGCAATCATGCAAACAACGGATGTTTTTAATTTTAGGCCGTTTACGCAGTCGTGGAAAAGCTGGTTAGGTATAACTGCTTGTTTTGCCAGTGTTGTTTTCTATCTGCGTGCGGCATATAGCAACAATGATGGCCGTAAGCAAATAGTGTTTATAGCCCTGGCACCGATATTATTTATGTTTGCAGCCCATTTCTTATATCCTGATGTTGTTATCTATAAGAAATCACCGGGGGCTTTTTTAATGAAACATTCCGAAAAAATACGCCCGGATACCATTCTTGTTTCAGATTACAGCCCGATAAAAGCAGTCTGCTGGTATTATAAAAGGACTGATGTCTTTCTGATGGGAAGCACCGGCGAGTTAACATACGGTGTTCAATATCCGGATTCAGCGAAGCGATTGCTGGACCTTGACAAATTAAATGAATTAATCAGTAAAAACCCCGGCAATCTGGTTTTTGTGGCCCGGATGAATAATTTTGAAAAATGGGAATCGGATTTGCCAAAACCGGTTTTTGCAGATGTTAATGGCAAATTTGTGTTTGCCATGTTTTAATCGACACAGAAATAATGAAACTTTAAAAAAACGTATACCTTTTTTTCAGCGTTTCCATGCTGTTATAATCCTTACCAAGTAGTAATCCTTCCGTAATCTTCTCATCATCTTTTTTATTATACATTAATCACGTATTTATTTTCGTTCATTAAAACGACTGTCACCGATGACGAAAAGGTCTAATCCGGATATCAATCGGACGCTTAATTCAGGTCGGAGGAATCATCAGGATGGGATCATCCGTTTTTTTGAGAGGTTGCTGTAAGGAGATCTTTTTTGTATGGTAAGTAAAATGATGACAATATGTATATTGTTTTGTTTTCTTTTGTCGTTTAAGGCGCAAGACGTATATGGAGATGAACCCGTTCCCGGTACCGGGGATATTCTTCAGCTTGCTATTCCCGCAGTCGCCTGGGGCAGTACATTTGCATATGGAGATTCTGAGGGCCGGAATCAGTTTTACAAATCAGCAGCAGCATGTCTTGCCATTACACATGGCCTGAAGTTTGCGGTTGGTGAGCAGCGCCCGAACGGGCATTCCAAGGACTCTTTCCCCTCGGGCCACACGTCTGCAAGTTTTTTTGGGGCGTCTTTTATTCAGCGCCGGTACGGTTGGAAGTTCGGCGCACCGGCTTATTTGCTTGCTTCATATGTTGGCTGGTCGCGGGTAGAGACCAAGGCGCATTATGTGCATGATGTTTTGGCCGGGGCTGCGATAGGGGTTGTCTGCAGCTATTTATTTACAACACCGTTAACAGAAAATATTGATGTGGTGCCTTTAATGGGGAAAAATTCTGCCGGAATCGA
>JAQIBZ010000252.1 GCA_027858815.1 Desulfobacteraceae bacterium | reverse complement strand
TCCCAAAATGGGGTATCATTTATTTCTACATCATTATTTAGTTTCATTTTCTTAAATATTTCATAATGCTTTCTCTCTTGCTCAGATAAATCAGTAAAAATCTTTGTCATTCCTTCATTCGGAGCGTTCTTGGAAAATTGTGCATAGAGCTCCTCACCTTCTTTTTCAATCTGCATCGCATAATCAAATATATTCATTTAGTCCTCCGATATTTATCACTTTATTGTTCTCTTTGGGATCCTTTTCTTCATCTTCATGATTTCTGTTTTAACTTCCGGTTTTGAGTAGTAATTATTTATTTTCAATTAGTATTGATCTTGCTAGGATTCGCCATCCTCGTCACCGTCAACACTATCACCTGTGCTATCGCGATCTGATCCTTCCTGACGCGGGTGATCAGAACGATGGTTCTGATCGAAATCATTGCTCTTTTCTTTATCACGCTCTTTGTCGTGCTGCTGGTCATGTGGCAACAAGCGGTCAATTGTCCGATCAGGAATATTAAGCGTGCGAATGGGTAGCGGTATGGTGATCTCAGCTTCGTCGAGGGCCTTTTTGATAGCAAGATGCGCATCGTGTTTGGCATCATAAAAGCCCGTATCACCTGGATATTTCATCCAGACACCAACCTTCCACGAAATCGCCGAATCATCGAATTCCAAGCACCAGACCGACACATCCTTGTCCTCCATACGCCATGACAAGCCATCAGCCGCATCTCGGAGCACCTGTTCGACCTGGGCTAAATCGCTGTCATAAGACACGCCAACATCCACATCAACTCGTCGAGATCCGGTCAAGATGTAATTTTCCAACGGTGACTGAAATACCTCTTTGTTTGGGATGATAATGCGTTTCCCGGTGAAGTTCTCTATGATGGTATTCCTTAGATTGATCTTTTTAACAAAGCCGAGGTAGCCCTTGGTACGGACAAGGTCATTTAGCTTGAAGGGCTTTTCAAAGGAAATGATAACACCAGAGAGAAAGTTGGCCGCCAAATCCTGAAACGCAAAACCAATGGCCAAAACAACAATGCCTGCGCCAGCCAAGAGGCTGGTCACTGTTTTATCAAGGTTTAGTAAGCTTAAACTGACAAAAAAACCGAGACAGACCAAGGCTGTTTTCATGATGGTCGTAAACAGGCTTACCAATGCTTCACTATCAACCACACGACCAACAACACGTTGCAAAATGCGCCCAACAATGCTTGCTAGAATGAACGTCGCAATCATCACTAAAATAGCGACTGCCAAATTCGGGATCATATCAATTGCCGACTGCCACCACGATCCCAGTTTTTCTAGGATGACATCGACTACTTCGGATACAGAGTCAGCCTGGGTAATAGCACTGCCTTCACCGCTCTGCTGAACCTGCAACGTTTGGACTTTTGCTGCGCCATTCAATACTGCTTCAACAGTCCAGCTTATTATGCCCTGATAAATATTCATTCTTGCCTAGCCTCCTTTTTTTAAGACGATTAATCGCATCGTTTTAAACCAGAGGAAAGTATACTACCAATTGATTGTAAACCCTGACCGGCGAAAACTATTACTAAATCATCTTTGATATTTATTATCACCCTGACCTCATATATGTAAAATTTATTTTCTATGACGCTGATTTAAACTACTAGTTAAATACAGTATAACTCAATTTGTTATTATAAGCAAATTTATTTCCATTTTATTTTTATCGAATATTTCGTGATTTAGATTATTGGGACATGTTGAGAATGTCAGAACTTGCTTTTGCTTTTAATTTTTCAATTGATATCATAATGAACTTATAATAAATAATTTAGACCTGATGGTCAAGGAGCCCTAATCACCTACAAATATACCATTCGTCATACCATACCCCCCTATAGTTTCTTATATTAGAATTGAACAGTAAAATAATTTCAAGGTGATCATCATGTTGAACGAAAAACAAATAGAAGAAAATATAAAAAGACTTAACAAGATCGAAGGTCAGGTAAGAGGCATAAAAAAGATGATCGAGAACAACAGATACTGTATTGATGTACTCGATCAGACAAAAGCAATTCGATCAGCTATCTTAAAAGTTGAAGAGATTATTTTAGAAAGTCATCTGAATACATGCGTCAGAAACAGTTTGATCAGTCAAGACAAGCATGATATTGATGAAAAAATCACAGAGATCATGAAAACGATCTCAAAATATCAAAAATAAGGAGTCTATCATGAAAAATCTAATTACAATAATACTTGTAGCGATAAATCTGGTTTTCGCTCACTCAGACGGTTGGATGAATGAAGGTATGATGCATGGAAATGGTTATTCATACTTGATATTTATAGGAATAATAATATTATTGATATTTGGGATACCTTTCATAATGAGAAATTCAAAATATAAAAATTCAGACACTCCCATTGAAATTCTTAACAAAAGACTAGCGAACGGTGAGATTAATATTGAAGAGTTTAAGAAATTAAAAAAGAATATTACTGAGTAATTTTAATAATCTAAGGAGATAATTATGAAGAACTTTATAAAAAGAATTAAGGACAGGATAAATGCCTTCTTAGAAAGATTGGCAGAAAGTAATAGAAAGGAATTCGGAACAAAAAGGATGGATTGTTGTGATCTGAAAGACAGTCCTTCTAAAAAGTCTCATTAAATTTTATAATTCAGAGGTGATAAAAAATGAATAATTCAAATTACGGATATAAT
>JAQIBZ010000217.1 GCA_027858815.1 Desulfobacteraceae bacterium | reverse complement strand
ATTGAAATAAATCTGAAAATTCTCTTAAACACAGCCTTATCTTTAATGATTTCTGGGCCTTGGTCATCGTTTCGGCCATATGTAGGGGAGGGCTTTATGCCCTCCCGAAAAACGAGTATGACGAAGGTGTGAGTTATTCTCATCTCTGGATACCGCGCTATAGAAAAAATGGGCGGGGATAAACCCCGCACCCTACGGAAAACGGGCGGGGACAAACCCCGCACCCTACGGAAAAGGTGGCCGAAACGATGATTAAGGCCAGATTTGATTATACAGACATTGTCAGATTTTATTTGGTTTAAATTAAACCACAAAGATATTTTGTGATTGCCGAATAGTGATCAAAATAGAATACGTTTCGATTTGATATTATTACATTGTTAGCTTATAATCAGTAAAATCACTGTTCGGCATTCTCCATTTTAAAATTACCCGAATAATTGAGAAATCTCCAGGCACACAGTTTCACGGTAAATTTGTTCTATTCAATTTGACTGGCGGGCAAGGTGGCCCGCCCTACGGCAACACGCATCGCAGGGTCGGCCACCGTGCCGACCGTCAATGTGTCAACAGGCCCATGGTTAATGGACTTTGCGGTCAGAACAAATTTACCCTGCACACAGTTTCTACCAGTGCGGTTGGTTCCCGATGCGGGCTTCTCATGACCTCCAGGGTCTCATTAATGACCATAAAGGCGTTGGGGTCAATTTGTTTGACAATCTGTTTTATACGGGACAATTCCCGAAAGGTGAAGACTGTATAAAAAACTGGGGATTTGAATCTGAACAGGTTCAGACCGTTTACAAGAAAATTGAAAATGGGCAACGTGACGCGAAAAGTAATTCACGACAGCAAAGGACTGGCTGTGTGGGTTGTTTAAGATATCATTTCATTTCGCCCCCATACTCAGATTGTTATGACGTGTAAATTTTTTAAAATAGCATAGAGTGATTGATGAATATATTAATATGGATTGGGATATGTTTTTGTATCTCCCAGTCAGCAATGTTTTCCGGACTGAACCTGGCCTTTTTCAGCATCACCCGTCTTCGGCTTGAAGTCGAGGCGGCAAACAAAAATAAGGCTGCCATCAAAGTCTTAAAGATGCGTTCAGACTCGAATTTTCTTCTCACAACAATACTTTGGGGTAATGTGGGCATAAATGTTCTGCTAACGCTGCTTTCTAATTCCGTTATGACCGGGGTAGCGGCATTCGTTTTTTCAACAATTATAATCACTTTTTTAGGAGAAATTGTGCCTCAGGCTTATTTTTCAAGACATGCCCTGAAAATGGCATCATCTCTTGCCCCGATGTTGAAATTCTATCAAATCGTATTGTACCCGGTGGCAAAGCCATCTGCAAGATTTTTAGATCTCTGGCTGGGGCATGAAGGTATCCAGTATTATAAGGAAAAAGCGCTTAAACAGCTAATTCGTGAACATGTCAAAGGTGATGGTGATGTCGATCATATCGAAGGAATTGGCGCAATCAATTTTCTTTCCATTGATGATCTGTTTGCTGAACAGGAAGGAGAACGGATAGACCCGAAAAGTGTGATTCCCCTTCATTTTCATGATGAAAAACCGATATTTCCTAAAATTACTAATTTCCCTGATGATTTATTTATTCACAAAATTCATCAATCCAAAAGAAAATGGGTGATTATTACAGATGAAAAAGGAACCCCTAAATGTGTTTTGGATGCGGATGGATTTCTTAGAAGTGCTTTATTGGATGATTCAGTACCTGATCCTAATGACTTTTCACATATTCCAATAATCATTACGGACGCCAAGACGCCTTTAGGTCTGGTATTAAAATATTTTGAAGTGGAATCAAAACATCAGGAAGATGATGTCATTGATAAAGATATTATTTTAGTCTGGGATGAGGAAAAACACATTATCACGGGTGCGGATATTCTTGGGCGGTTGTTTCGGGGGATAACAAAGAAAGTTGAGCGTCACATATGATTGATATAAAAATTACATCGTCAATTCCCTGGAATATATTACTAATCACCGTCGGTTCTGTTATTATCGCCCTGGCGTTAAAGGGAATTGCTTTTCAACACGCCTTTATTCCCGGCGGTTTTTTCGGTGTATCATCATTGATTTACTTTGCCGGCGGTGTGGGCCGCATCAGTATATGGTATCTTTTATTCAATATCCCCTTGTTCATTATTGCATGGAAATTTATCAGCAAACGATTCCTGCTTTATTCTCTTTATTCAATGTTTTTGTTTACGGGCATTTATGCAGTACTTGATGTGAATTTTCAAATTCATGATCAGCTATATGCGGCAGTGGCTTGCGGTGTGCTATCAGGATTGGGGGCCGGAATTGTTTTAAGGTCGCTGGGGTCCAACGGCGGGCTCGATGTCATGGGCGTTTTGTTTTACCAGAAATTTAATCTCGGTCTTGGGAAATTTTACTTTTTCTTTAATATGATTTTGTATGCATTCAGTTTTGTATTTTTTGAAAATGATCTTATAATAGCCTCTATGATCATGCTTTTTTGCACGTCGTTTGCAATGGAATATGCTCTGTCCATGTTCAACCAGAGAAAAGTGGTGCTGGTGATTTCAGATAAGCCCAAAGAAATCTCGGCCATGGTTAATGATCAGTTTAAAATAGGCTCAACGCTTTTAAACGGTGCCGGTGGTTATTCGGGCACGCCAAAACAGATTGTTTTAACCGTCATTAATAATATTCAGTTAAAAAGACTTGAGGAAATTGTTTTTACCATTGATCCGGCCGCCCTGTTTATTGCTGAAAATACATTCTCTGTCATCGGCTCCAATTTGGGGCGACGAAAAATTTATTGATTTAATCTGTTTTGATGTCCGTTGCCCGGATCAGAAAAAATCAACACCGATATGGGTCAGCAATTCTTTTTCAGGATTTTAATCGTCGGATCAACGATTTTTGAGATATGATCTTTTTATAAATCGACTTCCTGACAATGAAGTTCATTATAGATATCTGAGATAATCTGGTTTGAAATTTCAGACATGCCCATGCTCAGTGCCCTGGCGAGGCCTTTTGGGTTATTTTGATCCAATGGATGAATCTTTTTATAATTTTTCTGAAAAATAAATTGTCTGGTTTTATCATTATCATTTTTATTAATCAGGCTAATGGTAATCGATAAAACAGCGTTCCATTGGCTGTCTGTGTCCTGTTCATAAAATTCGTCAATAGTGCCGCGAATCAGGTAGCTTGTCAGCGGGTCGTTTGAATCCAAAACGGCTTTGAAACGATTGGATGCTCTAAGATCACGGGCCAGCAGATTGGATATCATTTCCTCAGGTGCGGCCATCCACTGATGGTAAACGTATTTATTCTGTGAATATCTGTTGTTGCTGTAAACAATCCGGTTGGAATTGTATGGAGAAGCGGTTTTTAATTTTTCAAGTGACAGTGTTATCGGTAATGCTGACTGTGGTGCAAAATCCGGTTTTTCATAGTCAAGCACATAATATGATATGGGTTGCAAGGACTTTTTCCCCATCGAACAACTGCTGATGAACCCGATAAATATGAGTGATAATGTGAAAAATATGATTTTTTGGTTTTTCATATGAATGCTGCCTTTGGAAAATAGAATAACATGTTTTAATCTTTCTCCGTTTCAATGGATTTAGGCGGAGGCGGGTGGCTGAACAGCAACGTTGAGGGTTGGTCAGCAAGCTGCTGAATGAGTTTGTTCATATTTATACTGGTAGTCTCAAGTGCGTTTAACGTTTCTAATAATTTTTGATCAATTCTGGAAACACTTGAATGGGTGTCACTGATAAGGACGGTTCCATTTTGAAGCAGTTCAGAGGCATTTTCAGCGGCATGATTGAATTCATCAATGGCCTTTGAAAGTTTTTTGTTGTGCTCTATGAAAGAACCGTCAATATGACTGACAGTCGAATCGGCATTTTTAATCAATAGATTTATATTATTGCTTGCCTGGTGAATATTTTGTGCGATTTCTTCCCATTTTTCATTTTTTAAAATAGCCTGACTTTGCAACAGTGTTTTCTGGATACTTTCGGAAACTTTTTTGACTTCAGCATCTTCAAAAGTCTGGTTTGCATTATCCAGTGTTTCGATAATCCGGTCGGCGATACCTTTAAAATTAATCTGTTTAAATGTGTTCAGGATTTCGTAAACGTCTGTTAAAAGTTGCTTCATGTCTGATGACCGGGTGGCGATAACCGGATATTTTGTTTCAAACGA
>JAQIBZ010000145.1 GCA_027858815.1 Desulfobacteraceae bacterium | reverse complement strand
ATTCTTTTAGAGACCATTAAAACTATTAAGTCAAAGATAGACCCTATTTTCAAAAAAAGAAAAGATTTATATGCAGATTTTGTCAAAAAATATGTAAATAGAAAAGAAAAAGAAATAATTGAAAATATAATCGACTTAAGAGGTTTCTTACACCATCATAGTGCTAAAAATAAAAAAATCTGGCATCCTGCGGAACAACGTAAATTTGAGGTAGATGCGCTTGTCCTTCATCAGATATGCTACTATATAATTTCAAAGAAAATTAATAATGTCCTTTTTCAAACAACTAGGGTTAAAGACTTCATTAATACTGATGTAAAAACCAAAAAAGGACAAAAGGTTAATTGGGAAGAAGATAAGAGGTTCCCTTCAAATGACTGAAAATTTGGTTAAAGATTCATAAAAACCCCCTTTTAAAAAACAATTTTCCGGCTTGATTTTATCGTCGGACACTTAATAAATTCTCAAATACGCTTGTTCCATTAAAGGTTTTATTTTTTAAATTTATAATTTACTCCACTGACCGATTTTAGAATCAAGACCCCATTCCCATTTTATTAATCCCTATGTAAAGGGGTAAGGTGTTTTAATGAAAATAGGAACTATTTCAGTAGTCATTTTTTTTTGTTTAATACATTTTTTTACACCGGCTTTCGGAGCCGTAATAAATGTTCCAGCAGAATACACAACCATTCAGGCTGCTATTGATGTATCAGTTGATGGTGATACCATATTAGTCGCTGATGGAACATATGAAGGTGCAGGAAACGTAAATTCCGACTTTGCTGGTAAAGCGATAACCGTTAAGTCTGTGAATGGTCCGGCCAATTGTATTATTGATGGCAAAAATCAAAACAGAGGTTTTTATTTCCATAGTGGGGAAGGAAATAATTCGGTAATTTCAGGATTTACAATAAAAAATGGATTTAGCCCTTCTAAGGGAGGGGGAATTCTATTTATAAACTCTTCACCTTCAATCATTAATTGTATTATTACTGAAATTTCATTCGGGTATGGACTTTTTTGTGAAAATTCTTCACCGAGTCTTAATAATTGTGTAGTTAGAAACAATATTGAAGGGGGAATTTATTGCGAAAATTCTTCACCAGTAATTATGAATTGTACAATTAGCGAAAACGCGGGCATAGGAATTTGTTGTAAAACATCTTCGCCAATAATTTCATAGTCTGTTATTAGCAAAAATTCGAGCTTCTATGGTGGCGGAATTTATTGCAAATCGTCCGATCTGAATATTACATTTAGTACAATTAGTGAAAATGAAGCGATCGAAGCAGGGGGCGGAATCTATTTAATGCAATCTTCGACTCCTATAATAGTAAATTGTACAATTATATCGAATCAGGTAAATGGTAACGGCGGAGGAATTTATAGCGAAGAATCATCTCCTGTTATTAAAAATTGTATTATTGCTAAAAATATAAGTTATAATACGTATGGAAGATACGGAGGTGGAATTTTTTGTTATTCTTCATCACAAAACTCATCACCAATTTCTATTACCAATTGTATAATCGCAAATAATAAAGCTTCTGCCGGTGGTGGTATATATTGCGAACGTAATTCTCCAATCATTACTAATTGTACTATAACTAAAAATGAAGGTGGATCAGGTGTCGGCGTTTTTTATGATTTTTCCTCCCCAACTATTAAAAATAGTATAATTTGGGGTGGCATGTCCACAAATCCTATATCAGGAATAGGTACTCTCAATCCTGCCGTCACATATTCCAATATTCAATTTGCATACATTGGAGAAGGCAATATTGATATTGATCCACAGTTTGTTGATTCAAGTAACGATAATTTTTACCTAAAATCAAACTCAAAATGTATAGATACTGGCACCTCAAATGGAGCCCCTGATCTTGATATTGAAAATAAAATTCGACCACGGGATAGCGGTTTTGATATGGGGGCCTATGAAACCTACTTGGTCGTAGACGTTGTTCCGTATTCACCCAACCCAACAAATACTAACAATTTGTTAAATTTTAGTTGGAATGATGTCCCCGGAGTTAATACATATACGTTTATGTGTTTTAATAAACTTAATCCTGATAACTATATTGAGGTGAATAATATAGCCCAAAACACTTATACCATTATTAGCGCATTATCAGATGGATCATGGTGTTGGAAAGTAATGGCATTTGACGAAAATCAAATCAGCGGGAAATGGTCTCCAATTGATACTTTTATAATTGATACAATCGCTCCTACCGTTGAAATAGCAGGTCAACCGATATCGCCAACAAAAATTAATTCAATTTCTCTTACGATCGGTGGGAATGGAGTTACATCTTACAAATATTCATTTAATAATGGCCCTTACGGCGATGAAACTTTAATAACAACGCCAATTGATCTGTTGAACTTAGATGATGGCGCGTATATGCTATCTGTCGTTGGGAAGGATGCTGCTGGAAACTTGCAGTCGGAGAGCCTTTCCACTAATATTTCGTGGATTATTGACACAGTATCTCCGATAATTACCGGTTTAGAAAATGATTATTCTCCTTCTAAACAAAAAGTTTGGACCTGGGACGCTATAGATGACAACGTGACCAGCTTCCGTTATATGATTGACAAGAGTGAATTTTGGAACGATCCCTCAGGAGTTTACGCGGATGTCAGGGAAGCGATTCTCAGTGATGAGGACGGGACGTGGTATCTTCATGTGCAGGCGAAGGATGCAGCTGGCCATGAAAGCGATATCCACACAGTTATGGTTCGCATGGATAATACACCACCCATAGCGACTGTTTTAGGGTTACCTCCGACCCAGACGAATTCGACGAGTGTCACGCTTCAGGTTTCTGGTGATGATGTTACACATTATAGATTTGGCATCGATGGTGGTGAATATTCTGGCGAAACTTCTGTAGAGGAGTCCATTACAATTCATAATCTTTCTGACGGCCATCACGTAGTCAGTGTTCTTGGTCGTGATAGTGCTGGTAACTGGCAAGCAACTGCTTCGGTGGCCGAGTGGATGGTGGACACGGTTGCACCTGCAGCTATCGTGCTTGACGTACCAGCTGAGATCACTGGGTTAACCGAGTTGTCGTTGGTAATTGACAACACCGATGTGACTCACTATAAATACAGCATTAACGGCGCTGATTACAGTGACGAATTCCCGTCAGACACTCCTTTGCTTGTCAGCAATCTCGCGGATGGTAAGTATACCATGTCCTTCTTAGGCAGGGATCGGAGTGGGAATTGGCAAGATGAAGATAAAGCAACGATTGTATCTTGGACAGTCGATACTACGCCACCAAGTAAAGTCGGAGATGCTTATGCTGTTTCTGGTAATGGTGTCGTGAGTCTATATTGGAAGAATCCCAGCGATAGTGATTTCGGAAGAATAATCATTTGTAGTTCATTGATCGCTTTTCCTTTTTCACCTGAAGGCTGCAACGTTCTATACGAAGGGACAAGAGAGGAATTCGTAGATTCCCAGGTTACAAACAAATTAACTTACTACTATAGTATTTTCACCACTGATGGTCTGAATACATCAGGCGCAACTGAGATCACCGCCACACCGAATGCGAGACCAATCGCTCAAGATCAGATAGTGGGCATAGCTGGTGATGTAACCACTGGCATCCTTCTCTCAGCCACTGACGATGACGGCGATCAACTGGCGTACACTACTATAGTGACAAACCCATCGGATGGTTTGATTAGCGGGACGCCTCCTAATGTTAGCTATGTAGCCAATCGAGACTATTATGGCGTGGACAGGTTTACATTCGTGGCCAGTGATGACTCCGAAGAATCCAATGCCGGCACGGTTACCATCAACATCCACTCAGCGGATTCTGATGCTGACGGAGTTGTCAATCAGTGGGATGCGTGTCCAGGCACGCGAACCGATACATATGTTGACAGACACGGTTGTCCTGATGAAATAGTCTGGGATATCAACGGCGATGGTAAGATTGGACTTGAAGAAGCCATCCGGGCATTGCAGGTGGTTTCCGGGATAGAATAAACTGTAAGTATTAAATTGTTTTTTGGGAATTGAAAAGATGGCTGGTGGTTTTTAAAATCATCGACCATCATTTTTTAAAAGTGCGCATTGCTAAAATTTTACCGCCTATGCACCTTTCAATAGCCATTAGAAGTTTTTTTAAAAATTCGGCAAAAAATCTCAATCAATATGTTGTGGTCTATTTATGTGAAGAATTGTGATATCGCTTATCGATAAGGTGCACTTTTGAAAAATTTTGCATTAGTGTCGAAATTGATGCCACGGATATTAATATTGAAATGTTTTACGGCTGAGAATGGCTATTTTCAGTCCTAAGAATATTGGAACAATCCACTGAAGCAATGGAAATATTTTACTTTTTGAAAAACAGATATTAGGACAAGCCAAAGAAATGCTCAAGCGCACTCAAAAGCGTTTTAAGGAGATTTTTTTAAAAACACATAAATAAAATGGCCACTACACTTAAAAGGTATCTTATTTCAAAAACTCACCTTTTGTCATAATGAGATATCGTAAAAAAGTTGTATTTTGCTCCTATTTGGAATAATCTCTCATATAAAATTAAACTATTTATGTCAAACTGTCGACTCGTCGGGCTTCTTTTGCGCTTTGTTTGTAATCTTGGTTTTTAATTATACGTTTTAGGGGAAGAAAGAATGAAAACAAAATATGTTCTTATTTTTTTAGTCGTGTCTTTTTTTCCATGCACTATCGGCTGTAATTCTCAAGAGAAGATGATAAAAGAAAAAACCGCGCAATTAATAGGGCGATGGTATGCTGTCAAAAATCCTTATCATAGCATGGAATTTTTCCAAGATTATACTTTACAATATAATGGCGGTGATTTTGCAAACGGTTTGGCCGGTGCGTGGTTATTGTTGGATGATGGTCGAGTTAAGGTCGAATTGAGCAGCCTTATGGGTGGGAAGTCGATGGTGTTGGGTTCATTAAACGGCAACAGGTTATCAATGGACATTGACGATAAAGAATTTTTCAAAATGCAAGACATTGATTATTTCCCATTAGAAGAAGGCGTTAAAAAAGTATATATATTGGAAACCACAATTAATGGCGAAAAGAAATCCCAAAAAATGACTTCAACCGTATTGCCGCAACAAGAAATTGAAGGTATCTCCGTTTTTCCGGTTGTGTCTGTATTTTTAGATTCTGGGGAGGAACATCGCGAATTTTATATTAAAAGTTATGATGGGATTGCACTTGCTGGCGAGCAAAAAGGGACTAAAAATCCAATTTTTTACCCAAAAGGAGACTTTATAGTTAAATATCCTTTTGTAGCAGGTTTAAGTTGGGATGGAGTTGAGTTAATACAACCACTAATTAATGGTGATATGGTTGAGGACAAAATTGATTGGAAATATGAAAGCGTTAATGATGAAGTTAAAATACACAATGCTAATTATAAGACCTGTTTAAAAATTATGTCAACAAGGTTTCACAGGAAAATTACATTCTGGCTAGCTCCGGATGTAGGCATGGTAAAGAAAAGTATAGATATTATGGATGGCTCTGTTCAAATGGAATTTTCTCTGCTTAGGTGATGTTAATATTTTCTTGTAGCTTAAAACATTCGATTGTCATTTCTATTCTATAAAATTATTGAATATGACGCACAGATCACGAAGCCGGAAAGGATAATCTCTTTCTTTTCCCATGCACCCCTATTCTCTTACGGCTGATAATGGTTATTCTCGGCCGTAAGAATACAGGAAGCATCATTAAAACTCAACAACCACCGGCTAAGCCGGTGGGATGAAGTAAAGGGCTGAAAGCCCGGATACGGGTCAAAAGACCCGTTAATGTTCCGTCTTGAAATCATCATCCTTTTTAGGTTCAAAATGATGCTCAAGATATGTTTTTATCATTTCATCGGTGACATTTCCCGATGATGCACAAAAAAAACCGCGTGCCCAAAAATGCCGACCCCAAAACCTTTTTTGTAAATGGGGAAAATCAGCAAATAACTTGCTCGAACTCCTCCCTTTTATCCGGCGCATTATTTCACTGGGCGCCATTGTTGGCGGAGCTGAAACAAAAATATGAACATGATCTTTACTCACAACTCCCTTGATAATTTGGATTTCAAATGCTTCACATGTTTGTCTTACTAATTCGCGTACTCGAAGGGCAACATCGCCGGTTAAAACCTTGTAGCGGTATTTTGTTGCCCATACAAAATGATACTCTATATTGAATACTGTGTGGCTCCCATATCGATAGTCCATCTGTACCTCCTTTTTAAGGAAGTATACCACATATCAATTGGGAATGATAAATCTGCCCGTCTAAAGACGGGGGCTTTAACCTTAACTGGGACCAGTAAACAGAGACACAATGCATAGAGTGAAATATTTATTATATTTTTTGGTTGTTTGATGTTTTTATGATACTACCCCTTAAGATGAGTTTCAAAAATTCCGAGGGTTCCGGCTTACAACCCTTTATTTCTTCTTTACATTTTGGCGTTTTACTGATATTTTTCTCTCATCTCTTTGCCATCTGGGAAACTCGTATCTATTATTGATTTATGGCGTAACCTTAATACTAACACTTCCCTCGGGTGGCCTCTCTCTTTTTTTAATCGCCAGTTTAAAATGCAGGAACACAACAGAGGAAGACAAATGCCAAAAGTTTATTTTAGAGAGCCCGCTCCTTGGGAACAAGAGGCCGCTGTTTATTCTCAAATTAAAATGGGCAAAGATCTTCAAACACAGACCGAAACCATCAGTAAAGCAACACAAAAAACGATATCGGCGCAAATGACCGCCGCTGCTGGAATAATTGCTTCTCAGGATAGAATAACTGAAGGGGTTGACAGGGTTGGCTATGCAATCGAAAACATAAAGGATGGACTTAATGGCTTGGGCGCAGCTTTTGAATGGGGAATTTCTAAGGTTGTCTGGCAATTAGAACAAAACAGAGCGGTCCTGCGGGATATCGTCCAGATACTTTCGGCCCCGCTTGACACTCAAGCCAAGGAACTGAAAAAAAGGGCGGACGAGGCATATGCGAATGAATGGTTCGACGATGCTCTTACAGACTATCAGGCATCAGAGAGAAAAAATAAATACGATTTCACAATTCATATCTCTATGGGAATGATATATCTTTTCAATATCATTGATAAAGAAAAAGCCCTTGAATGTTTCGACAAAGCTGCAAAATACGCTAAGCCAAAATCAAATTATTATGTTTCTTTTGCGCTTCTTCATAAATCGCTCTGCTTAAGAGACATGGGGCGGCTTGAAGAAGCCCTACAGCGTGCACAAGAAGCTCATGAAATAACAAAGGATATGGCCGAAGCATATTATCAGTGCGCCATCTACGAAGCACTTCTCGGACATTCACCAAAACACATATCAACAAATCTTGGTGTCGCACTCAAATACGATAAAAACTATGCTCTTAAAGCAAATAAGGAACAAGCATTTACATCTGTTAGAAAAGAAATTGACCTGTGCATTAAAGAGGCCATGAATTCAAACTATAACGATGTCAAAAAAAGCCTCCCCAAAATGATTGATAGTTATGATGACTTAAAAGCTCAATTTAGCGAAATTGAAAAAGCCTTACCAATGGTAAGTGGTCAGGACTTAAAACAACCAAAAGTTATCACTGCGAGGATTAATCAGCTCATAAAGCGGAATTCTTTTTTCGATTCTGTCGAAGCAAAACAAAAATTGGTCGAGTTGGGGGAAAGATTCAACATTATTCGCAGTAGCTTAAAAGAACAATTACAGCAAGTTATACGTAGCTATAGTGCGGATTTAAAAAGAGAAGAAAGCTTTCTTGTTGTTAAAAAAGCAGGAAAAATAAACCAAAGAAAAGACGTGGCAACGTTCCTAATCCCCGCCTCATTATTTATCGCAGTAATTACTTTCATTGTCGGTGTATTTAGAGGCGATAGCAGTATTTTTTATCCATTAATTATATTTGGTGGGCCTGTCGCCAGCATTGTTTTGAAAGTCATTTTTTCGAACCAAACGACTGATAATTTTAAGAAAACAAGAAAAATAATCGACATTGAAAAATATATTAGAATAGCGAATGGATATCTATCCAACATATAAAGG
>JAQIBZ010000650.1 GCA_027858815.1 Desulfobacteraceae bacterium | reverse complement strand
TCATAGGGAGTAATTGACTTGCCGTTGACCATTACCGGTTCCCGGCTGGCAAGACCTGCCTTGCAGACATCTTTGGTCAGGGTGTAATATTCATCCGGCAGCACGGTTCCCCGGTTGGTAACCTGTTTGAGCGGGATATATTTCGGGATGGTGACCTGTTCCGGGTGAGGGTAGGGATAAACTTTGATATCCTTTCCAATGGCTGGAAAATCAAATTTTTTTCTTAGGGCTTTTCCGTCTTTTTCGAAGAATTTCACATATTGAAGCTGGCCGTCCAAAAACATGGGAATATCAATGCTCATGCAGTGGAAACGGTGTCCGATGACCCCTTCTCCTTCAACAGGTTCCCCGCCATGGGCATGGAAAATATCAATAGCCTCGGTTTCATCCAGCAGATGGTCGGCGGCAAATTTTGCCAGCAGGTTGGTGGCCCCCGGTGAACTGCCCATGCCGATTAAGGCGGTGATACCGGCATTTTTTGCCTTTTCATGCCAGTCAAAGATTTCAAGGGTCACATCCACATCATCACACACATCCACATAGTTGATTTTGGCATCAATAACCTGCTTCAGAATCGTTTTAACAGTTTTGTAAAACGGACCGACACAGTTGACCACCAGATCACATCCGCTAATGGCGTTTTGAATGCTTTGCGGGTTTTCAGCATTGACATTGATGAAAGAAATTTTGTTGTGAGGGCTTTCGGATATGATGCTATCGGCGCGTTGCTGGTTGATATCGCCGATGATAATTTGTGAAAAAATATCCTGGTCGGCCAGGGTTTTGACTGCCACGCTGCCCACTGCGCCACACCCTCCGAGAACGATTACTTTTGCCATTTTGCTTTTCCTTTCGTCAATATAAGAACAGAGTAAATTTAACATTGTTAAATTTAACTAAGTTCAGAATTTGAAAAATGTCAAGAAATATTTTTATGATTGTACTTTTGATGTGTTATTAATGATGGTTATATTTTTGCTGCTAAAGAATCGATAAACTCATCAATGATTTTTTTATATACACTGTCCGGAGACTGGGCGACATAACCCATCACCTGACTATTGTTTAAGGTGATCATTCCGTGCATCAGGCTCCAGATCTGGACCAGTCTCTGTGTGAGCAGTGTTTCTTCAGCCGTCGGTCCCATAACGTCCTTTGCCGTTTCCAGCGCAAGGGCTGCGATGTCCATTGAAATTTTATATTCAATTTCCGATATTTTTTCCAGCGGGGTGCCGATGTAGTCATTGTATTTGGGGGTGGGGCGGGTAAACATAATGTCATAATAACGGGGCTGGTTGATGCCGAAAGTCATATAGGTATCAATCATGGCTCTTAAGCGTCGGGTTTTGTCCTCATGCGTATCGCAGACAGCCTTGAGGTCGGCGTAGAGCATTTCAAATCCGCGGATGACGATATGGATGTAAATTTCATCCTTGTTTGAAAAATAATTGTATAAATTGGGCGCTGTCATGCCGGTTTTTTTAGCAAGATTGCGCATGGTCAGCCCGTCAAGCCCTTTAACTACGATAATGTCCAAAGCACTTTCCAGGATTTTTTTCCGGATCTGCTCAAGTTCTTTTTTGCCGCGGGCTATTTTCATTTATAACGTGTATCCTTAATGTGTAAATTGAAGTGTTTATATGATATGATCTCTAAAATACTAATGTCTGAGGACGTATAATGCAAACAGATTTATATGTTTAAGCGAATCAATACAATCCCGGAGGTTTACCAATGACCCGTCAGATCATCGATTTATCCAAACCCATTGCCTATAACAAAAACGATCCCTTTTTTATGCGGGTAAAGATTAAACATAAAAAACACGGCTTGGGCCGGTTGCTGATTCGCGCACTTGGGTTGCCGTTTCGGCTGTTTCCCGAAAATTTTATCGGGTGGGCAGATGACACGATAAAAAATATGGGGGTTCATTCCACTACCCATCTGGACGCTCCCTGGCATTATGGTCCGGAATCCGGCGGCAAACCAGCCAAAACCATTGATGAAGTTCCTTTAGAGTGGTGTTTCGGAGATGGTGTCGTGATTGATATGACGCATAAAAAAGAGCTGGAGCCGATAACCGTTGATGACATAAAAGCAGATCTTGAAAAATCCGGCGCAGCGATCAAGGCGGGTACTATTGTGCTGATCCGAACGGGCCGGGATAAATACATGGGAACCAAAGACTACTGGCTCAAAGGAACAGGTATGAGTGCGGAAGCAACGGAATGGCTGATCGATCAAGGGGTCAAAGTCATGGGCATTGATCAGTGGGGGTGGGATACACCACTCAAGGAACAGATTAAATCATCAAAAAAAGCCAATGACCGGAACGTTTTCTGGGCTGCCCACCGGGTGGGAATTAAAAAAGAATACTGCCACATTGAGCAGATGGTTAATCTCGGTGCGTTGCCAGCGGATGGGTTTAAAATGTCTGTGCTGCCGTTGAAAATTATCGGCGCGTCAGGGGCGCCGGCAAGGGTGGTGGCGATTTTGGAGGATTAGGGGAGCACTGATTAAGAAAAGTATTACCGATTCAATATTCGTTTTTCGAAATACATACCTGATTTAAGTATTTGATACTTCACAAAAACAGATTCATGCAAATTTTCGTGAGAATTGCGGGCTATCTTTAGGACGTTGAGTAAAGATTCTCGATAGCCATGTGTGAGATGATTTTTTTCTGTCACTTTTAAATCTTTTATAATAAGCAAAAAGATCCGAAAGAGAACTGAGCAGATTTAAAGTAATTTTTCCAAAGTATTGAATATCCAGACTTATCGAAACTTTATCTCACAATGAAAAAGCTGGTATATTTACAGGATATCAGGCGCTTTTCTAAAAAGGATGAACCCTCAAGATCTTGATATTGCCTTTCAGATTAAAGGACAGGCTTAGCTATTGTATGGTGCAATGAAGGCTTGATGTTAAATGGGGGAGTGGCAAGGATGTCCCCCAGAATACCATTATCGTCCCTATCAAATCAAATTTGGCTTCAACTGCATCCAATCCCAATATCAAGCTGTCTATTTTTTTATCAGTATGTAAAAAAACCTGGCATATTCATTGATTAAAAAATTAAATAGTTTTATGCAAAATCATTACTGTCCGGTTAAAATATGTACTCTACATTTCTTATTGGTCTGGCACAGAGATTGAATGCATTGAACGCATGAAGATGAATACTCAATCTGAGGTGAAGTTAATAAAAAGTAATTGTCCAAACAGATCTTTAGGAAAATGTTTTGGGAATTGACATGTTCCTTATAAATACACCTGATGATAAAAATTGGCATTCTTATTCAGCTATATATTAAAAACCTCTAATCTAAGGAATTATGGAATGAATTTTACAGGAAATGGAATAACATCTAAATGCACTTTTTATTTTGTCCTTATTTTTACCCTATTCATGGTCCATTTGCCTGATGTAGAAGCATTGCCAAAATATCAGACGCTGCCAAAATATCAGACGCTCATTAAAACAGTCTACGTCGATTTTGAGACCAATACCCTGACAATCGTGGGAGACAACTTACAATACAAAGACAAGATTCCGGAAGTGACCCTTGGAGAAGAAACGCTTACGTTAATCAGTTATGCTCCAGACGTTATAGAAGCGAATCTTCCCGTTAAATTTGTGGCATCACCCGGGGATTATCTGTTAACCGTAATAGCCAGAAAGAATAAAGAGGCGAAGTTCGATGCTTATTCATTAACAATTGGTAAAGTAGGGCAGGAAGGGACACAAGGCATACAGGGCGAGCCGGGCCCTCAAGGGCCGCAGGGGGATCAAGGTGTTCAGGGCGAAACTGGCCCCCAGGGCCCTCAAGGCATACAAGGTGTGACCGGCCCGCAAGGTATGCAGGGTGCGACCGGGCCGAAAGGCTACACCGGAGACACTGGTTCCCAGGGACCGCAAGGCCTGCAGGGAGATACCGGTTCTCCAGGTGAACAGGGAGTCCAGGGTCCTCAAGGCCCCGAGGGAATGACCTGGCAGGGTGTCTGGTTGACAGATATTTCATATGTCATAGATGATGGTGTTTTCCATGACGGATCAAGTTATATCTGCCGTGCGGATCATACGTCGTCCGTGACCAATGAACCGCCTGACCCTGACACAAACACATGGGATCTTGTGGTGGAAAAAGGTGATGAAGGGCCTCAGGGCGTTCAGGGGCCTCAAGGCGAAACCGGTCTGACCGGGCCAGAGGGCCCACAGGGTGTTCAAGGCGAAATTGGACCAATCGGGCTAACAGGTCCGGCAGGTCCGCAAGGTCTTCAGGGGCCACAAGGTGAGCAAGGAATCCAGGGATCAGCAGGGCCAATCGGACTACAGGGTGCTACCGGACTTAAAGGTGACACTGGAGATACCGGACCACAGGGAGTTACCGGCCCGGCAGGACCAATCGGGCCACAAGGACCGGTCGGTGAAACCGGTGACAACGTTATTAGCCCCATAAGAACGGACGACAACATGCAGCCCTATCTGGCCTTGAACTACATCATTGCCACAGTAGGAGTATTCCCGTCGAGAAGCTCTGCTAATCCTTTTATCGCCGAAATCATCTTATTTGCGGGAAATTTTGCACCGCGTGGTTGGGCTTTTTGTAACGGTCAGCTCCTGGCGATATCATCGAATACAGCTCTGTTCTCTTTGATAGGCACAACATACGGCGGTGATGGACGCACCTCTTTTGGGTTACCGGATCTTCGCGGCAGGGTTCCGGTACACGTCGGAACAGGTTTTGGCCTGAGTCGCCGGTTCTTGGGACAAAAAAGTGGGAAGGAGACTGAGCCTGCTCATAACCACGCTCATAGTATTCTGACACCATAATCCAGCACTTAGGAGGGAGGAGGAAGCCTGCTGCTTGCAACAGGCTTCCTTTTTCTCTGTCGTTTTTTTCATTCCCCAATACCGTTGGCATGCGGACCATGTATAAATATTTCATATCAATATTACTCGTTGCCGGGGTGTTATTGTGTTTACAAGCCCAGGCCCGGGCAGAGTCTCGGATGGAAGGGGACTGGTTTTTGGAGGGCATCCATGCACCCAGGAGCATCCTTCCCATCTCCCCTAAACGAACCATAGTGATCGCCATTGTCGATGATGGCGTGCGAGTCTCCCATCAAGACCTGCATGAATTCATATGGAGCAATCCCAATGAGATCCCTGCCAACGGTATTGACGATGACGGCAACGGCTACGCAGACGATATTCATGGATGGGATGTTGCAGATGCAAATAACACGGTAACCCCGCCGGACAACAGACTGGAAGAGTTCTATCATGGGACGCATCTGGCCGGCGTCATGACCCGGATCGCGCGCAGAGCCTATGGCGACAGCGCAGCTGAACGGATTCAAATCATGCCAGTCAAATCCTTGGCAGACAGTGCCGGTCGCACCTATCTGAAAGACGGTTATAAAGGGATTGAATACGCCATACAGGCCGGTGCAGATATCATATTGTGCGCCTGGAGCGTGGGGCAGATTTCTGCCGAAGAATCCCGGACACTGCGAAATGCGGAAAGGAAAGGCATTCTTATTGTGGGTTCCGCAGGAAACTTTTCGCAGCGGACCGAACAGTATCCTGCCGCCTTTGAAACAGTCTTGGCCGTTGCGGCGATCAATCAGCAGGCCCAAAAAACAGAAATCTCTGATTATGGCCTGTTTGTCGATCTTTCTGCGCCCGGCATTGATGTCCTTGGCGCGAGTGCCCGGTCGGATACCGATTATGAGACCAGAGAGGGCACCTCGCAGGCGGCCGCGATAGTGGCTGCATCGGCTGCCATCGTAAAATTACAGCATCCTTCATATTCCTGGCGGGAAGTAACTGTGTGCCTCAAGCAATCGGCCGAGCCCATTGATGCTGTTAATCAAAGGTATACTGCATCACTGGGAGCCGGCAAACTGAATCTGAAAGCAGCCATTGAGTGTAACGTATTTAACGATGAGCCCACACAGTCGGTTGCACTTGTGAACCCTCAGGGGTATCTTCATTTCGACAGACGGCGCGGGGAAACAGCCGCCTGGACCATCACGCCACAAGGTGAGTCCAAAGGCATCCGGTTCCGGCCTCAGTTCGATAACAAACAAACGTCCGGCGGCACGATCAATTTTTATGCAGGGGCATCCGCAGATGCCCTTTTGGTCGCAAGCCACTCACTGACTGAACTACCTGAGAGTATATACGTTGCCGGCACCACTGCATATGTGACCATCGAAACAAAGGGCAAAATCAAGCCTCTGACCCTGCTGATGGATTACAAGGCAGAACCCATAGACTTCCGCTGTTTGTATTGCACGGGCACGAAAAATCTGGATGTCGAGGGAGCGTTCGACGACGGCAGCGGGCCCAATGACTATTCTTACGATAGCGACTGCAAATGGCTGATTACCGCCCCGAAAGGCAAGTTCATACAGATCAAATTTAGTGAGTTCGACACGCAGGCAAAGATAGATAAGGTGTACTTTTTCGACGGTGGCGGCACTCATGAAGACATTATGGCTATTTTTAGCGGGCCCAATATTCCACCGGAACTTACAACCTGGCACAACCAGGTGTTGGTTTGGTTCGTTACTGATTCAGAGGAACAGGGCAAGGGCTGGCGTGCTGAATATCGATTTGTGAATCCGTGATGAAGAATTGGTTTAAGATTGAGGTGGCACTGGGTTCGTATCTTTAATCTTGAATTTTTAAAGGCAGGTAACCCCTTCGTTTTCTTTTGGGCGGTTTTTAAAAAAATCCGACCAGCAATCCAGATGATATGTAAAAATGCACATCATCATCACAGGCCCCAAATGTATCTTTAAATAAATCGGTATGGAGTATCGACCTGTAGGTAAAACAGACAGTATTCCAGAAATTTTCAAGACTGCACACTCGATAACTTTACGTAACGTTGCTTGTTTTTTCAGATCTCAATTATTCAATATTTTGGGGTAAAAGGTGATGCCTATAAGTTGTTATTTCTGCCATGCATAGCAGATTTTTAAAACCTGTGATTCGAGAATTCAAGTATATTGAGAAGCTGAAAAACCGCTACAACGCTGGAGATGGTAATCTGGTACGTTCGATGTTTGACGTTCATTTCCTTACCCCCGATACCGTATCAATCCTTCCTGGGCCGTCGAAGCCACAAGAATCCCGTTTCTGGTATAAACACTGCCGTGATTTAAGCCCCGGGCTTTGCTGGCATTGGGACTGTGAATAACATACAGCAGCCAGTCATCCATTCGGAAATCCCGGTGAAACCACATGTTGTGATCCAGACTGGCTACCTGCATTTCAGGATCCCAGAAGGTTTTGCCGTGGGGTCGCAACGATGTGGAGACCAGGCCGAAATCCGATGCATACGTCAGCATATATTTATGCACTGACAAATCATCCGGCATTTTATGAATGGTTTTAAACCAGACATACCGGTCCGGTGATTCCTTTTTGGGAGCAAACGGGTTCATGGGATTGACCGGGCGGATTTCAATGGGCTTGGTGCATAAAAACTTGTTGCGAATGGATTCGGGAATTTTATCACTGATTTTGCGGGCCATTTCCACCTCCGACATCAGGCCGTCCGGGCCTTTGACGTCCGGCATGGTGCTCTGGTGTTCAAACCCCTGTTCATTGACATGGAAAGACGCGGACATGGATAAAATGGCCCGCCCTTTCTGGATAGCAACGATACGTCGTGTGGTAAAGCTCTTGCCGTCACGGATACAGTCCACTTCATATACGATGGGCTTTTTCGGGTCACCGGGTCTCATAAAATATGCATGGATACTGTGTGCGCTTCGGTTTTCAGCCACGGTCTGCGTGGCGGCTGATAATGCCTGCCCCAGCACCTGCCCGCCGAAAACATTTCCGAACCCCAGGTCCTGGGAATTTCCCCGGAAAATATTTTCTTCAATTTTTTCAAGCTTTAAAAGCGCCAGCAGCTCATCTAATACATTGTCAAGCGAGGTGCACTGATCCATTATGTATCCTTTATCAAAAAAAATAGGTGGCTGTTATTTGATGTTTTGAGGCAGAATACCATACACATTCGATGAAGACAAGCATGCCGGTGATTCATCTGTCAGCTTGGGCAGGACTGCTTGATGCTTGAATTTCATGATTAAAACAATTAATAATTATATTTCTGTAGTCAAAGAACAGAATATAATTTTCATTTCTGCCCGTCTTTTTTAAGTGAATGAGTTTTTTAAAACAGTGTCCAAAGCATAAAGGAAGATCAATGAAAGCGAATTTTTATGATTTTGTGATTGTCGGCGCAGGTCCTGCAGGATTAACCGCAGCGATAACGGCCGCCCGAAAAGGGCTTAGGACCATTATTCTGGAAAAAGGGAAAACAGCTGGTCCCAGACCCCGGGGGGAAGGTTTTCGGAAAAATCCTTTTTTTCGGAATCTTTTGGGAGATCACTTTTTTGATGAAGACTGCTATAAAATGGCAGGCGGGCTGGTGTTTCACAGTCCGGGTGCCTTAAAGCAGGCCGTCAAACCTGGCAAGCATACGCTGTGCTTTTTTGAGTGGCATGCGTTGATTCGCCGTTTAGTGGGTCAGGCCGAAGAGGCAGGGGTTGAAGTCAGGTATAACGCTAACGTATTAAACCCGATGTTAAAAGATGGCGTTTGTGCCGGTGTCGCGTATAAAGCGGGGAATGGAAAGATTGCTCAGGTTAATGGCAACGCGGTAATGGCTTGTGACGGGTATCAAAGTACGTTGGGCAGCTATTTTGATGTGCCTTATGATAAACTCAATTGCCCTATGATCAAATGTCTGGCAGATAATGCCAACATTGATATAGCAAAGACGCCGGATCTGCAGTTTTATTTTATCGGCAACGGTGATTTGCCCGATTATCCGGATTTCCCGCCGTGCGTTATATACGGCTTTCCCATTGGCGGTAGGAAAATGGAACTGGGCCTGATGCTGCGCATGGGACAAGCCCATTCTATGAAAACCGTGACTGTACCGGACATTAAAACTGTGATGAAGGTCTGGAATCATCTGAAAAATAATTATCCCGAATTTTCAGATTATTTTAAAGGGGCGGATATAAAACATGAAGAACTCACCGGAATGAGCAATGCGGCCATGGTGTCGGATGTTGTTCCGGCAAAAGGGCTGGTGCTCATCGGCGACAGTGCCGGATTTATTGATCCGTTCGGGTCCTCAGGTTTGTATTCCGGCATGGCCATGGCCGACTTCTGGGTAACTGCTTTGGCAGATAAACTGGCTGAGCTGTCCGGAAAAAAAGAACAGGATGAACCGGTCAAAGGGCTCTGGACGGATGACAATATTTTGGCTTTTAAGAAGGGATTTGAAGAAACGTCTATTTTTAAACAGATCAAGGGCTCGTATTTTCTCATCGGCAACTTTGAATGGTATATTTTTAAACACCAGCTAACAGAATCCCGGATCAACCGCTGGTGGCCGGTGATCAAGCTGCTGCTGAAAGTGGCGTGATTCTTTATCTATTCAAACCTTTCATGCAAGAAATTTCAATTGTCTTTATATAAGAGTCAAAAGTAGACCTGACCCCTTATATTTTTATTCATGTACATTTTGAGTAACTTCTCAATAAGTCCGGGCAAAAGCACCTGGATTCACGCCTTCGCGGGAATCCAGAAGTAATATCACAATATGTGGGCCGCCCGAACGTTTTGAGAACATACCTTGAACAACTAAACACAAGAAATATTTATATAATCGATTGATTCCGGGGCTAGGTGGAAATGGATTTTACTCAAGTGTTTTACGGTTGTTGCCTTTTAATCGTCTGAATCATCCGGTCAAGGCTCTGCAGAAAGCGGGAACGGTCTTTTTTCTGAAACGGGGCCGGTCCACCGGTTGCGGTGCCCAGATCCCGCAAGTGGGACATGATCTCCCGTGTGGCCATGATGTCTCCGATATTGTTTTTTGTGAATTCCCGTCCCTTGGGGCCAAGCGCACGGGCATCGTTGTCCAGACAACGGGATGCCAAAGGGATGTCAGCCGTAATCACAATATCGTCTGTTTGCGCGTGATCCACGATCCAGTCATCGGCTGCATCAAATTTCCCGTCAACCACCTGAAGCTGAATCCGATTGGATTTGGGTGTCTTCATCCAGGTATTGGACACCAGGATCACATCCAGTTCATAACGTTCCGCCACCCGAAAGACTTCATTCTTCACCGGGCAGGCATCCGCATCAATATATATTTTCAGCAATTTTTAGCCTTTGAATTTTTTATCTTTAGCTCTTTCATCTTCATCAGTTTCTTCTGATACCGGCTCTGAACAAAATCGGTAAGCACCAGCACGCTGATGACAAAATAAAATGTGGCCTTGCTCATAGGGATGACATCGTGGCCGAAGAAACTCAGGTGGGCCAGGTGGCCGCCTTCGGTGACGAGCATGATGCCAACAACAAACAGGATGAACAGGCCGAGGACTTCATACATGCGGTTTTTTTGCAGAAACGCGGAAACCCGGTCTGCCAGCCAGATCATAAGAATGCCCCCGGCAATAATGGCTGCGGCCATTACCTGGAATACGTCACTTAAGGCCATGGCGCTTAGAATGGAATCAAACGAGAAGACCACGTTCATGGATACAATCCAGAAGATAACAAGGCCTGCGGATTTGGGTTTGCGGTCTTCTGCTTGTATATCTTCCATGCTCATCATGTGAAGGATTTCCTGGGTGGCAGTATAGATGATAAATCCGCCGCCCAGCAGGACTATCAGGCTGTGGAGGTTGAAGCTGCTGTGGATGATGTCTTTGATGTGAAGACCAAAAAGCGGGTCTTTAAAATACGAAATGACTTTCATGAGAACAAACAGGAGAATGATGCGCAGAACAACGGCGATGCCGATGCCCAGTCGCCGGACCATGGCCTGTTTTTCTGCCGGCGCACGTTTAGATTCAATGGAAATGTAAAGCAGGTTATCAAATCCCAGCACTGCCTGGAGCAGGGTGAGCATGCCGAGGGCTATCAGGTTGTCGACGGTGAAGATGGTTTCCATGGGTTTCTCCTGAAATTTTTATCCACCATAGCAAAAAATAAAAAAGACCGCCAGTCTCGATTTATCGGGGTGGCGGTCTTTTATCATTTTTTGAACCGAACTTTACGGATTAGATCGTTGCTGATTTAATATCTAATCTAATCTCTAATCTAATATCTGGGTCGGCGGTTATTTTTCTTCCCTTTGGTTTTCTGGTTGGCCTGGTTGACTTTGATGTCGCGGCCCTTGATGTCTTTGCCATTAAGTGCTTTGATGGCTTTATCTGCTTCCGAGTTATCCGGCATATCCACAAAACCGAAACCTTTTGACTGACCTGAAAAACGGTCTTTTATAATGCTGACAGTTTCAATAGTTCCAAATTCTGAAAAAGCTTCGGTCAGATCTTCTTCCGTGACGTTGTAAGCAAGGTTTCCAATGTACATGTTCATATGACTCTCCTTTACGTGTGTGACGTGATCGAAAAAGCGCTGTCCGATAACCAGTCACCAATTAACGGAGAACGATCAGCCAAAGATTGGCTTTGGTGCATGTCGGCAGCTTTCGATGGTATGTTGCGCGAAATACGAGAAAGCTGACCGGCCCGGATGAGTTGATGGCAAATCCGGGAATAAAATAAATGTAAACGGTTTTAACGTTTTTTTGCAGTCTTGAGGTTTTCTGCAAAGTCCTTGGACTTGGTCCGGGTTCCTTTGCCGGGTTTTGTCTTAGCTCCGGGCCTTGGTTTCCTTCTTTGTGCAAGCTGGACCATCACGTCACGACCGTCTAATTTCGCGTTTTTCATTGATTTGAGCACGGTGTCGGCCACGTGATTATCAATTTCAAAAAAAGAAAATTCCCTTAAAATTTCAATTTTGCCGATCTGGGCGTTGTTGATGCCTGCTTGATCGCATAATAACCTTGTAATGGCGCCTTTCTGGATATTGTCCAGTTGGCCGACATTAATGAAAAAACTCCGGGTGTCCCCGATTTTTCGGGGGCCGTTGTTTTTGCTGAAATCGTTGTCTTTTTGGGAACCGTATTCTTTGCGCGGGCCTTTGGCCTTATAGGCGCCGGTTTTATTTTTGGAAAATCTTTGTCCTCCGGGTTTTTTCTCTGCCCCGGGCTTGTTGCTGGCGTTTATATCTTTAGCGCCCTTATAATAATCCAAAAACCGATTGAACTCAATGGAAATAACCCGCTGAATCAGTTCTTCCATAGATAGATCAGCCAGGGTTTCATACACCGGGTCCAGGAATTTGTCGATTTCTTCGTGGTTTACGTCAACGGCGACCAGTTTTTTGACCATGGCATACAGTTGTTTTTCGCAAATGGCATATCCGCTGGGAACTTTGGCGTAGGTGAACTTGATGCCGGCTTTGCGCTCCACTTCACCCAGTTTCCAGCGTTCCCGCGTATTCATCAGGACGATGGAAATCCCGGATTTACCGGCCCGGGCGGTCCTGCCGCTACGGTGGGTATAAATTTCTGCTTCATCCGGAAAATTGTAGTTAATAACATGGGAAATATCGTTCACATCCAGTCCCCGGGCCGCCACATCCGTTGCCACTAAAAGCTGGAGGCTTTTGTTCCTGAATCTGCCCATGACATTGTCCCGCTGGGCCTGGGAAAGTTCGCCGTGAAGGGCTTCCGCGTTATAGCCGTCTTTCATCAGTTTTTCAGATACCTGCCGGGTTTCGTTTCGGGTCCGGCAAAAGATCAGGCCGTAAATATCCGGGTCAAAGTCAATGATCCGTTTTAAGGCCGGATATCTTTCTTTTTCCAGTACGATGTAATTGTTGTGCGTGATATTCTGAGCAACGCTGTTTTTTTTGCCGGCCGTAATTTCAACAGATTCATTCATATACTTGGACGAAATTTTTGTCACGGTTTTGGGCATGGTGGCAGAGAACAGCATGGTTCGTTTATCTTTTGGTGTTTTGCTTAAAATAGCGTCCAGGTCTTCGGAAAACCCCATGTTCAGCATTTCATCTGCTTCATCCAACACCACAAAGGACACCTCTGAAATTTTGACCACGTTTCGTTTGATCAGGTCCAGCAGTCTGCCGGGGGTGGCCACAATAATATGGGCGCCTCTTTTGACCTGTCGGATCTGGTTTTCAATGCTGGCGCCGCCGTAGACGGAAACGATTTTTGCAGGCTTAACATACCGGGTGAATTCTTTGAAATCACCGGAAATCTGGATGCAAAGCTCTCGGGTGGGGCATATGACAACCCCTTGCGTGTGTGGGGAATAAAAATCCATCAACTGGACCATGGGCAGCCCGAAAGCCGCTGTTTTACCAGTACCGGTCTGGGCCAGGCCCACGATGTCTTTGTTGCTGTTCATGATCTCGGGAATTACTTTTTTCTGGATCGGGGTTGGTTCGGTAAACCCCATTCGCTCAACAGCTTTTAATATATTGTCGTTTAAACCTAAATTGTCAAAATTCATTAATTTTTCTTCTCTGGTCTGAAAAATATTATTTCAGCTATTTACTTAAATTGTTGTTTTTAAATTATATTCGTACAAATATATGATTCGTTCATTTGCAAGGCATAAAGAGTGAAGCTGTATGCGTTTATACTGCGAACTCTTTATAACACGGCAAATGAACAAATCATGCTTCTGTTCCCTGCCTTGAAACTACCTTCCGGCCATGGGCGGAAAGAACCGTTTTTCTCAACCGGATAATTTTAGGGGTAACCTCCACCATTTCATCGTCACCGATAAACTGAATGGCTCTTTCCAAAGTCATGGGAAGCACCGGTGAGATAATAACGGCATCGTCTTTGCCCGAAGCCCGCATGTTGGTCAGGTTTTTGGTTTTGCAGGGATTGACGTTTAAATCATTGCCCCGGCTGTGTTCTCCGATAATCACACCTTCATATACATCGTCGCCGGGTCGGACAATCAGTTTTCCCCTGGCCTCTAAATTAAATAAGGCAAACGGTACGGCCTTACCCTGGCGGTCGGAAACCAGGCTGCCGGTAAAACGGCTGGGGAAATCTCCCTTATATTTTTCATATCCCGCAAAAGAAGAGTTCATGATACCGGTGCCGTGGGTGTCGGTCAGAAACTCGTCCCGATAT
This sequence comes from Desulfobacteraceae bacterium, assembly GCA_027858815.1. Taxonomy (GTDB): domain Bacteria; phylum Desulfobacterota; class Desulfobacteria; order Desulfobacterales; family Desulfosalsimonadaceae; genus SURF-3. The sequence continues at coordinate 7,046 of JAQIBZ010000650.1, read as the reverse complement.
CCGATCATTGCGCGGGAGGGAACGGAGAATTCCAGGCGGACCCGGCCATTATCCTTGTGGGTCATGCGGGTCAGGCTGCCTTTTCGTTGCAGCAGTTTTTCGGTCACGTTTCCGCTGTAGGTCGCTTCACAGTTAATCAGAAGGTTTTCAAAAGGTTCGAGTTTTTTCCCATTATCATCATATTTGAAAATAACCTGGGGGCGGCCCACACAGAGTTCAAATCCTTCCCGGCGCATGGTTTCAATTAAAATCGCCATCTGGAATTCGCCCCGTCCTTTGACAATAAAGCTTTCCTTGTCATCTGATTCTTCCACACGCATGGAAACGTTCATGAGGCTTTCCTTGATCAGCCGGGTGCGAATTTTACTGGCCTGTACCAGCTTACCGTCGCGGCCGGCAAGGGGAGATGTATTATTGGAAAACTTCATAAAAACCGTGGGTTCATCCACCCGTATGCGGGGCAAGGCGATCGGGTTTTCACCGGTGCAGATGGTGTCGCCGATGTTAACATCTTCGATGCCGGAAATAACAATAATATCACCGGCATGGACTTCAACAGCGTCTTTCAGGCCCAGGCCGCTGTATACCTGGAGCTTGGAAACTTTTAAGGGGATCTGCTGTCCGCCTTCATGGACGCAGACCAGGTCTTTTTTAGAAGCCACCGACCCGTTGATTACTTTGCCGATAGCCAGACGGCCCATATAATCCGAATAGCTCAGGTCGGAAACCAGCATCTGGAACGGTGCGTCTGTATCGGAAACCGGCGCGGGAATCTCGTCGATGATCATGTCCATGAGCAGGTGGAGGCTTTTTTCCGTATCTTCAGGGGATTTCATGGCAACGCCATCTCTGCCGATAGCATAGAGATAAGGGAATTCGATCTGTTCATCTGTCGCGTCCAGGTCAATCAGCAGGCTGTATACTTCATCTAAAACTTCTGCAGGGCGTGCATCATCCCGGTCAATTTTGTTAATGACCACAATAATTTTAAGTCCGCTATTCAGGGCCTTGTCCAGAACAAATCGGGTTTGGGGCAGGGGGCCTTCGGAAGCATCTACCAGAAGGATCGCCCCGTCCGCCATGGACAGTGCGCGTTCCACCTCACCGCCGAAGTCCGCATGGCCCGGGGTGTCAATGATATTGATTTTAGTGTTGTTCCAGTTGATGGCACAATTTTTAGCAGCAATGGTAATTCCCCGTTCTCTTTCAAGATCCATGCTGTCCATGAGGCGATCGTCAACTGCCTGGCCTTCCCGGAACAGTCCGCTTTGTTTGAACATGGCGTCCACTAAGGTGGTTTTTCCATGGTCAACATGGGCAATAATGGCAATGTTTCTTATGAATGTATTTTGTGTTTTTTTCATTTTCGTATCTAATCACTTTATAATTATTTGTCCGGTGCGTGTTATGGTGCGTGTTATCTTGTTGAATCGCTTGCCGGTTGTTTCATGTTTTTTAAATAACGAAACCCGTCATGCGTAACACGACGGGTCGTTTTTTAAATGATGCATATCCGTTAGGGATGGTTCAAATTTTTAACCAATAATTCATACGCGATTTTTATGAAAAAGAAAAGCTTTTTTTATTTTAATAGAAAAATATAAATTTATTACGATTTTTTTGACATAATTTTAAAAAATATTGACGGATTTGTATTCGATTATTACAAACATTATTTTTAAAATCATAATTTTTATCAATGCCTGTAAAATGTGTATTTGAATTGTTCTGTATTCTGAAAGGTTAAGAGAGATGAATCTTGAGAGACACCATTTGAATAAGGTCGTTGTATTTGTTTTTTTGATATTGTTACCGCATTTATTGTGCGCCTGTGGGACTTCAACGCGGGTGATTAAAAACCATGTGATGATAAATGAAGTATTAAACGGTCAGAACACATTAAAAGGCAGCCGATATTCCGAATCCATCACAGAATCAACAGGACCTAAAATATCCCGCCCGGCATATTTATTGATTAATCTGACTTTTTTCCCGCTTATCACCACGACGGGGCCGTTGTCCGATACAATGGACGCCCGACAGAAAAAAGTTGTTATGTATTATTCCGCTGATGGAGAGCTGGTGAAACGGTCGGATGTTGAAGTTGCTTTGTCGCTGTGTCTCAACAGCCCAATGATGATTGCCCAGGCAATTGGATATGAACAATACCTTGATGAGGTTTTTGATTTTGTCTGGGCCCGGGCAGCTGCGGACATGGCCGGCAAAGAGGGGCTTAATAAATATAATGTATATGAAAGTACAATCCCGATTTTTCAAACCCAGCGAAGCTTTGCGATGGCATCCATGCAATCGGAAACAACTGTGCCGGATACGGATAAGAATTTTGTAATTTTTGAAAACGGAAGTGGCGAACTGGAATATTCCACAAAGAATATCGGAGAACAGATTCTGATGGATTTCCTGCGTATGTATGGTATCGGTGAAATAAGGGTTCAGCTTTGGGCCGAATCCCGAACGCCTGAGGGAAAACGGTTAGCTACTCAAAATAGAGAGTATACGATTCGTCCGTCTTCCAAGGAGCCGGCGATTAAATATTTGAATATTAAATGAAAAGAGGAGAAAAAAATGAAATCAGTTTCGGTATTTATTGCCTCGTTATTTATTGTTGTATGTATCCTGGCAGGGTGTACCACGCCCTTGACGATTACGAAAACCTATACGGAAGAAATCGGGCCGGACGGGAAAAAAACAATTATACAGTCTGAAAGTATTGTTCAGGTCAAACACAGCTCAAAGGATTTTGAACTGGAACATATTAAATAGCGCGAAATATTCGAAATATTAAGCCTCGTGTGTTCAATTAAGTTTAAACGCTTAATAATGACGGTTTCGTAAAAAGTCCAAATTCTGTGTTGCGCTGCATTCTTCGTTTCTTCAAAGTACGCTAAGTACGAATCATCACTCAGAATTTGCGCGCCTTGAATACGAACCAAAATCTTGCGCCATCTGTGGCAATTATTTTTTTCCCACGTCCTAAGGGTCAGAATCAATGCCAATGAACAAAAAAGTTGCGGCATTTTTTTTAAATGGCGGTTCAACCGGAATAATGCTCATCCATGGATTTACCGGTGCTCCGCCGGAGATGCGTCTGATCGGGGATTATTTGCATCAGCGGGGAATAACCGTATCAGCACCATTACTGCCTGGGCACGGCACATATGTTGAAGACATGAATCAATATAAATGGACCGATTGGGTGGCGCATACAAAACAGGCATTAGCAGAACTGAAATCCGGCTGTGACACGGTGTTTGTTGCCGGACTTTCCCTTGGAGCCTTGATTACCCTTAATCTGGCAGCTGAAGATGAGGACTTGTCCGGGTCTATTTCCGGGTCTATTTCCGGAGCTATACTCTTTGCCCCGTCAATTAAACTGACCAGTAAGTTGATTCACCTGACACCGATATTGAAATATTTTATCCAAAAAGTGAAAAAACCGTTGGATCAGTATGCTAATCAGGCCGCAGACCGTCAGGAATGGACGTATAACGAACGTCCCATGGCTGGTGCCCATGAATTATTAAAAATCATCAACCATACCCGAACGCTGCTCCCGAAGATAGATTGCCCTTTGCTTATTGTTGACGGCGCAAAAGATGAGATTATTGATCCGGCATGCAGCCGGTTTATCTATGATCGGGTGGCGTCTGCTGAAAAAGAAATACTGACCTTGCCCGATTCCGGGCATTGTTTGACCATTGATGGGGAATGGGAAATCGCGGCAGAGAAGACCCGCCAATTCATCGACAAGCACCTTGATACCCAATCATAGACTCAGATTTGATCCTGACACAACAGGTTAATACCTGAATATTTTAATATTCAGGTATTAACTCAAATATTATGAGATCTATAGCTGGTCTCTGAGCTCACGTTTTAATACTTTGCCGGCCGGAGAAACCGGAATCAGTTCAGTGAAATTAACCTGCCGCAGCTTTTTATATGCCGCCACTTTTGTATTCACATAATCGATCAATTCATCGGCGGTCGCCTGCTGGCCGGCTTTGAGCTGTACAAACGCTACCGGCAGTTCTCCGACTTTTTCATCCGGTTTTCCCACTACCCCGCACATCTCCACTGCCGGATGGGCAAACAGGACTTCTTCAATTTCTCTGGGATAGACATTATACCCTTTATACAGAATCAGGTCTTTTTTCCGGTCGGTGATAAAGAAGAATCCGTCTTCATCTTCATGGCCGATATCACCGGTATACAGCCAGCCGTCTTTGAGAACCTCTGCCGTGGCTTCCGGACGGTTCCAGTACCCGAGCATCACCTGGGGGCCTTTAATGCAGATTTCGCCTTCTTCTCCCGGTGCAAGGTCTTTGCCTGTGGCGGCGTCCACGACTTTACATTCCGTATCAAAAACCGGGAGCCCAACGGATCCGGCTTTTGCTTTTCCCTGGATTGGCGGGTTGCAGACAGCGCCCATGGCACATTCGGTCAGGCCGTATGCCTCGATGACCACGCTGGAAGTGAATGACTTTTTCATGGCATCCAGAATTGTCATGGGCAACGGTGCGGCTCCGGAAGAGATCAACTTGACGCCGGAAAGGTCATAATCTTCAAATCCCGGCATATTGATCAGCGGAACATATAACTGGGGTGCCCCGCCAAGAACAGTGGCCGAGAATTTTTTAACGGCATCGATATATTCCTGCGGGTCAAACCGGGGAAACACCACCATGGTGGTTCCGCCGGAAATCATATTGTTGAGGTAGCCAACGGTTCCCATAGCGTGAAACCAGGGAACCACCACAAGAGCGGTCTCCATGTCCCGGGCCACCGGCCGGTCTTTGATCGGGTCCACCCCTTCCGGATAAATGAGTTCAACAGTGTCGTCGACTGTTTTGAGCTGGGCGCCGTTAAACCAGCAGCCGAACTGGAGGGTATTGGAAGTAACATTTTTATGGGTGAGCATCACTCCTTTGGAAACACCAGTGGTGCCGCCGGTATATGCCAGGTGCGCCAGGTCTTTATAAATATCGATTTCAACCTCCGGCGGGTTTGCTTCATTGGTCTGTATTAGTTCCGCCATATCCAGTGTATTGGGAACCGGCAGCTTGCCGATGGGTTTGAGCGGGGCAATCAGTGCATTGTAACAGTCCCCGATACTGGTGGATATGACCCGTTTCACTTTTGTTTCAGAAATAATTGATTCGATTCCCGGAAACAGCAGGTCCATAGACAGCAGGGTTTTGGCACCGGAGTCATTCAACTGGTGGGTGACTTCCCGGGGGGAAAGTAGAGGACTTAACGGGGTAAACACGGCTCCGATTTTCAGTACCGCGTAATACGCAATGGCAAACTGGGGCATATTGGGCAGATGGATGGCAAACCGTTCACCTTTTTCAACCCCCAGTTTTGCGAGGGCTGTGGCAAAACGATCCACCAGAATTTTTAATTCCCCATAGGTGAGCACCATACCGCCAAAGTGAATGGCGATCCGGCTGGGAACACGTTCAGCCGTGGTTTCAAGAAAATAGTGGATGGGTTTATCCGGATAGTTGAGATTTTTTGGCCATTGCTCCGGCCAGGCATTAAAATTTTTTGTCATGCTGCCCCCTTTTTTGTTTTTACCGCTGATACTGGTTAATGGGATTTAACAAACAATATTAAAAAGGTTTTAAAACCTCAGATTAGGTCTGACGGGTGCTTTGGGTCAAAAAGTTTTAAGGATAAACATAGCATATTTTTTTAAATTCGAATACCGGTTTGAAATAAATAGAGCCAAAAACTTAAGATTTGAATTTTTATTTGAAGTATCGCTTTTTAACATGGTATTAATATAGACAGCCTGCCAATAAATCTCCCGGTTTTCTCGCCGCGTGGTTTGTTCTGGAGAAAGTCTGTTTTGAAGAATTCCGGGCCAACCAAGAAATCAGCAAGTATGGGGAGGGCGTATGAACACATCCAGAAGATCTATTGAAAAGATTGTCGATGACCAGGTCCTCCAGTGGAACCGATTCAAAGCTGAAGCAAAAGATGTGCGGAGCGGTATCCGTGTTATTACGATTTCCAGAGAATCCGGGAGCGGGGGAACTGTTCTGGCGGAAAAGCTTGCCAGGGAATTGGCGTTTGATCTGTTTCACCGGGAGGTCATCCAGGAAATGGCGGAAAGCGCCAACATCAGCACCCGAATTATTGAAACGCTGGATGAAAAAAGGTTGTCAATGCTCGACGATTCCATTGCGGCCATAATCCGGGATCGCCATTTATGGCCGGACCAGTTTTTAAAGCATCTCATGAAGGTGGTCGGCACCATCGGAAAACATGGCCGGGCCGTCATTGTGGGCCGGGGGGCGCATTTTATCCTGCCCCATGATGAAAATCTCAGGGTCCGCGTGATTGCGCCGTTGGCAATGAGAATCCGTAATGTTGCTCAGAAACTGGATATTTCGGAATCCGAAGCGCAAAAGATGATTTTAAAAAAAGATTCCAATCGCCGTTCATTTTCACGAAAATACTTTTACGCAGATGTCACGGATCCGCTGAATTATGACCTGGTGATTAATACGGCCTGGCTGAGTATTGACGCGGCAGTTAAAAGTATAGTCGCGGCATTGAATCAGTTAAATACCTGATATTTATAATGTTGATCCCGGTTTTACATCAACGCGGAGTCGGTGTGTAATCAGTTCAGGCACTGGAATTCCTTTAGTATGGTTTTGGCGGGGTGCCGGTTATTCATCCTTGGATGAGGAAAACTACAGATGGATGATCGGTCCGGCGCAAGACTGGGTCGCAACACTGACATTCAAGCGGGTATCCTGTAGATGTTCGGTAACGACCTGAAACGCTTTTTCCGATGTATTGTTGGTTTCACTTAAATGGGCGAGAATGACGTGAGTCATTTGGTCATGTATGACATCCATGAGCAGTTCCCGGGAAGACTCATTGGAGAGATGACCGGTCCGGCCTTTTACCCGCTGCTTCACCGGCCAAGGGTAGGGACCGTCTTCAAGCATTCGCAGATCATGATTGGCTTCAAGTATCAGGCACCGGCAGTCCTTTAAATGCTCCCT
>JAQIBZ010000575.1 GCA_027858815.1 Desulfobacteraceae bacterium | reverse complement strand
CGGCACCGGCATGGCTGGCATGGCCGCCACCTGCTTTGCCTCCCATAATCGGATTGACACCATTCAGATTGGTATAAACAGCGGGATCATCTATTCCAGCGGTTTTTTTGACCTGATGGGAATCCATCCCATTGACACACAACTCACCTGGAACAACCCTTGGCAGGCCATTGATCAGCTGATCACAGACATACCAAACCACCCGTATGCCCGCTTGCGTAAAACCGAAATTGAAACGGCAATGACCCAGTTTCTGGATTTCATGGAAGCGGCTGACCGTCCGTACATGTTTATTAAAAATCAAAATACGGAGGTCATCACGCCGGTGGGCACGGTGAAGCGGACATATGCGATCCCCCGATCCATGTGGGCCGGTGCCGTCGCCCTTAAAGAAAAACAGTCATGCCTGATTGTAGATTTTGTGGGATTAAAAGCATTCAGTGCCAAACAAATCGCAGATATGCTGATGCCTCGATGGCCAAAAATCCGGCCGCTGCGGATATCATTTCCCACTGTCGGTGCTTCGGCCGACCTGTATCCCGAGCAAATGGCCCGATCCCTGGAAGTGCCATCCAACCGGATTAAACTTGCCGATGCCATCCGCCCCCACCTTGCCGATGCAAAGTCATTGGGGCTTCCGGCGATTCTCGGCATTTACAAACCCCGGCAGGCAAGAAACCATTTGGAAGAACTTTTAGGGGTGGATATATTCGAAATCCCCACCATCCCGCCGTCCGTTCCCGGTGTTCGATTAAAAGAGGCATTGGAAAAGTTTCTTTCTGAAAGAGGGGTTCGATTGATCCCGCAAAAAAGAGTGCTTTTTGCCGAACAGCAAAAAAACGGAAAATTTATCCTAAGCATCGGTGACCTGGGCAGTGATAAAACAGAACAGATTATTGAAACAGACGGTGTGATTCTGGCAGGTGGGCGCTTTCTGGGAATGGGATTGTATGCCGGCCGGAAAAAAATCCAGGAACCCCTTTTTAATCTGCCGGTTTTTCAGCCCGAAGACCGGGCGCTCTGGCATCAGACCAATTTCTTTGACCCCAAGGGACACCGGATCAGCCAGGCCGGTCTTGAGATTGATAATTCTTTTAGACCCATAAATGCTTCCGGGAAACCGGTTTATGACAATCTCTTTGCCGCAGGCTCCATTCTGGCCCATCAGGACTGGATGCGCCAAAAATGCGGAGCTGGACTTTCTATTGCAACGGCTTACAAGGCAGTGGACGCATTTAAGAAAACGCTTTGATCACACGATTTTCAATTTCACCGCATCTACTGCGTCAAATACCGCCCCGCATAGCGAACTATCAGGTTATTGAAAAACGTTATGAGCGCCGCCAATGCAAGGCAAAATGCGACGAAAAAGCGGAATTTATGTCTATAAATGAGAATTTTGAGGAGCATTTTAACGCCGCAGTGGCAAGCGCAATAGTTTTGCAACAGCCTGATATAGCGGAGCGGTATTTTCCTTGCGTATGCAACAAACTTGAAAATCTTGCGATTGAGGAGAAAAAACTGAACATCAAATATTCAACGTCGAATTATGAGTATGGATGCTCTCATAGAGGAATTACGCAATCAAAATTATCCATTCAACATCGAACTTGTGCCGATAAATTTCCCAAGGCCCAATCTACTCAAAATGACAATGGAATAAATCACATATCATGAAATGTGTAATTTGAAGCCAGCAAGAAAGAATATCAAAAAATATCAGCCCGAATTATGACAAAACCGAAGACCTCGAAGGTGGAGTAAAGTTCTCCCTATTCGGCGATTCATTCTGAAATAAAAGGAGACTTAATGGTATTTTCAGAAAATAAAGAAGGAAAAAAGACATCTGCGACCTTAACAAATGGCAACCTGGCAGAAAAATACGATTGTTCTTTTTGGGCCTGCGATAATCCGGTATGTTCTTGCGGCACTTTGACCATAGAATTTTCACCTGCACAAAATAAAAGTTTTTCTGACCGCCAATTATCTTCGCATACCATTGAGATGGATATTATTAAAAGAAAAATGGCATTCAAGGATAAGGAAAAAGTCTCAAAAGAAAATTTAGCTTTTTCTGAGCGGGTTCTCTCCCAATTAGGAGATGATGATTTTCAGTTACTTAATCAACGACATTTTGCTTATAAAAACAAAATTACAGAGAATGCCGGTCTTGAAAAGATTGATGCCCATTTTGATTATGACGAAGTCGAACAGAATGGACTGATGTCAGCATACAATGATGTATTGCCATACGGCGATCAAATGCGAATTGCAATAAACAAACAAGAGTGTCTTGTTTTGGATCAATATTGCCTTTTACCCAAATGTCCATGTTCCGACGTTACTTTGAGTTTAATGGCCATCGACATAACCGGAAAGGGTGGCGATGAATTATGTGCAGTCGAGGTCAATTACAGAAAAAAGCAATGGAAAACCGTGGAAAATTTTTCACTTAAGGTATCCACAAAAGCCGTTAAATCAACTATAGAAGAACAAGTACCGGATTTTTATAAAAGGTTACTCAAACGACATGTGAAACTCAAAAGTATATATGCCCACTGCAAAAAGAAACATTTTGCACCGACAACGCCGATAGAACTTCCGAAAATTGGCAGAAATGAACCATGTCCTTGCGGAAGCGGTAAAAAATACAAAAAATGCTGCCTGAACAAATCAAACTGAATCCCGAAACTAAATAATAAGCAGAAAGCGCTGATTCGATGATCAAAATTAACATTTGACATTTTTACCCCAAGTAATACTATTACCAGTAATACAT
>JAQIBZ010000558.1 GCA_027858815.1 Desulfobacteraceae bacterium | reverse complement strand
GCAACCGGTTTGACTGGAAAACCATGTTTGAAGTGTGCATTGATCCGGAAAAAGCAAGAGAAGTGCGTCTTGCCAGTGAAGATAAAGACCGTGATGTCTGTACCATGTGCGGTGATATGTGCGCGTTGAAAACGCACGCCCGGGCATTTGGAGATGATGAAAAGTAATATATTATCTATAGTCAATGTCATTAACTTAATATTTATCATCAATACCGCATGGGCAAAGAACTCGATGCCTATATAGAAGGCATTCTCGGCAGTGAAATTGGTGGGAATTCGTGATGGCTGAAAAATTAACAAAAGAAATAGCTTATAAAGAATTTCAAAAATTCTTTCAGGATAAACCTTTTGTTTTATTTGGTACTGGTATGTCATGTGCAATAGATAACAATTTTGGCATGGCAGCGCTTGAAGAAGAATTAAAATGTAAAATGGAAAAAGAGTCGCTATCTAACAAACAAAAAAAAGAATGGGATGGCGTCCTTCAATCATTAGAAAATTTTGTAGATTTTGAGACCTCCATGAACATGGTCTCAGATGAAGACCTTATAAATAAAATTGTCAAAATCACAGGCGCTTTTGTTTCAACACTGGACAGAGAACATTCCGTAAAAATCTTAAATGGTGATGGAATCTGGCCTGCTTCAACACTGTTTAAAAAGCTTGTGGATAAAACTCCGGGCACGGATAGAGAATTGCATGTTGCAACACCCAATTATGACTTGCTGGCGGAATATGGCTTTGAAAAGAACGGTATCTCTTACATTAATGGTTTCCATGGTGGAGTTATCCGGCATCTTGACTGGGAACAAAGCAGAAGAAGCATCACTTATGGTGAAAAGACGGTAACCGGGAAAAGGGTTAAAATGGTTACCAGAGAGCGCCGTCATGTTTGTTTATACAAGGTGCATGGTTCTTTAAACTGGTTTTTGATGAATAATGATTTAATTGAGAACAATTCCTGGCTTTATACTATTCCACCCGATGGGACAGAAAGGCTTATTGTAACTCCCGGTCTTTCTAAATACAAAAAACTTCATCAGAACAGAAGGGAACTGCTTGGCAAATATGATACAGCCGTGGAAAAACATAACTTCTTTTTATTTCTCGGATTTGGGTTTAATGATAATCAATTGCTTAACACGGCCTTTTTAAACAAATTAAAAGGTCAGAAATGCAACGGCTTGATTATTACAAAAGAAACTAATAATAAAATTGATAGGTTATTAGATGAAGCCGATAATCTATGGCTTGTTTGTCAGGAAAAAGCCGATACCATAATTAAAAATAGAAAATACTCAGATCCATTAATCCTTGAAAATGAAAATCTCTGGAAAGTTGATGTTTTTACCAGAAAAATATTAGGAGGCTAAATATGGATATTTTTAAATTTGACAAATCTTCTGAACTCGGAACAGTAAGGGAAGTTGACACCCGAAAAATCTCCATTTTAGTAGAAAACGATAATGATTTGAAAAAAGCCAGGGTGGGCCAGCTTGTTGCTGTTGAACTTTCCGGCGCATCGGAAACATGGCTTATCGCTATTATTGAAAAGGTAATACGATTTGTCGGACAACAAGATTCTAAGTCGAATAATTCTGAGGAAAACACCGAAGAGGAACAGGAGACCGTTGTAAATACAGTAAAGCTCATTTTAGTTGGTACATTGTCCTGGGATGCCATTGAAGAAACATCTGTGTTTACCCGTTCTATTTCACAAGTGCCGGGAATAACAGATATGTGCTATGTTCTTCTGGGAAAACAACTTGAAACATTTATGTCCGTTTTATCAGAATCCGGGAAAGGAACATATTCTTTAGAGCTTGGAAGATATGTCATTGATGATGATGCAAAAGCTTATCTTGACGGCAACAAATTTTTTCAACGCCATGCAGCGCTTCTTGGTAGTACAGGTTCGGGTAAATCATGGACCGTAGCAGCTATTTTGGAACGTGCAGCCAAACTGCCCACAGCCAATTTAATTGTTTTTGACCTTCATGGCGAATACCGCAAGCTTTCTTATGCCCGCCATTTACGCATACCCGGCCCGGAAGAACTTGGAACATCAATTGATGAATTGCTTTATCTGCCATACTGGTTACTAAACGCCGAGGAGATGCAGGCCATGTTTATAGAGCGCTCCGAATTCAGCGCTCATAACCAGGTAATGGCTTTTCAAGACGCTGTTATTGCGGGGAAAAAAGAAACCCTTGAAAAATTGGGTAAAAAAGAAGTCCTAAGCGCATTTACCCTTGATAGTCCGGTTCCGTTTTCACTGGAAGAGGTTATTAAAACCCTGAAAGATATGAATGAAGAAATGGTTCAGGGTGCGCGTGGATTAAAGCAGGGGCAATTTTTCGGCCAATTCAGCCGGTTGTTGACACGATTAAATAGTAAACTGAGCGACAAACGATATGGATTTCTCTTCAGTGCGCCGGACTCAGAGCATAGCTATGATTCCATGGCAAAAATGGTCTCAAAATTAATGGATTATGCAACAAAAGAAGCTCAAATAAAAATAATCGATTTTTCTGAAGTCCCCGCAGATATTTTGCCGGTAATTGTTGGGCTTGTTGCCCGTATTATCTATCAAGTGCAATTCTGGACAGACCAGGATAAAAGACATCCATTAGCAATTGTGTGTGATGAGGCTCATATATATTTACCTGAAAAAGCCGATAAAAATCCTGTTGAGAGACGGGCAATTGAGTCGCTGGAAAAAATTGCAAAAGAAGGACGCAAATACGGTGTTTCCTTGACAATTGTAAGTCAACGTCCATCTGATGTAAGTACGACAATTTTAAGCCAGTGCAACAATGTTATTGCCTTAAGGCTGACAAATGGGGCGGATCGCAGCACTGTTAAAAGATTAATGCCGGAAAGCCTTGAAAGCCTTTTGGAAGTATTGCCAATTATGGATGTGGGAGAAGCGCTTGTTGTCGGTGATTCGGTACTGCTGCCAAGTAGAATAAAAATTAATAAACCAAAAGAAGAACCACTGAGTGCAACCATTGACTTCTGGTCGGAATGGATGAAAAAAATAGAAAAACCGGATTTTGATAAGTCTGTGGAGAATATGCGAAAGCAGAGAAGGAAATAATAATAAAATGAAACTTAATCGTTTTGGAATTAATCTCGATGAAGGTATTCCGTTAAATAAGGAATCACTTGAGAAATTATATGTACACTGCTTTGATGAGGCGGTTTCCAAAATAACAGACTGGATAAAAGACAATAAAACAGAAATCCCGTTATTGTTTGGTGGCCAAATTGGATCAGGTAAAAGTACTTTAATGACAAGGATATTCTCTGATAATAGTTTAAAACCGGATATAACACTTAAATTTGATAAAGAAGGGCTGAACCTTGATGAAGGTGATTTCTTAAGTATTCATTTAGCCGGGTTTGTTAAAAGAGCAATTGACCAGAGGGTAAATCTATCTTTCTCGAAATTACCCGCGGAAATTTTTGGGTTAACTGATGAAGATTGGCAGGGCATTATCGATACTTTATGCCCCATGTCATTTTCGATGAAATCCTTTGAAAACAAGATCTTAGCGAGACACACGATATCAAGGCATTCTAAATACATTATTGAGGTAATCGCGAAGATTGGAGAGGAATTAAAAAACCAGGCAGAATCACCGATTTTTATTTTCGCTTCGGGAATAGACAAATATGATACCAATGGACACGCATTTAAATTGTCCCTTAAAAGCTCAATAAATATCCTCTCAAACTATAAAACACTTTTTGAAGTTAATGCAGTGCATCTTTTTTTACCCGATAAAACTTCTCCTTTTTCTGCTAAAAGCGATAAGGAATTTATATATATAATGAGTGATAAGGCTGTTACGGAAGTTCTCGGAAAACGTATGGGGATTTATGCCGAACCAGTAAAAGAAGAACTTGAACTCATCGCTAAATGGTCTGGCGGGAATCCACGGCAGGCAATTCGCCTTCTTACTC
>JAQIBZ010000500.1 GCA_027858815.1 Desulfobacteraceae bacterium | reverse complement strand
TAATCTTTAATCTGATCTCTGTACCGTTCGGATACCAAATCCCGTAAATTCATTTTGACCAGATCGTCTGGATTCAATCCGTAGGCTTTTTTTAAAGACAAATTCGTTTGAATCAGATTCCCTTCCAGATCGTGAATGTACAGAAGGTCAGACGCTTTTAGTTCGCGGTATTTTTTCTCGCTCGCATTCAACGCCTCTTCAGCTTGCTTGCTTTCTGTGATGTCATCGTAGACCGCTACGATCTCCCCTGACGGGAGTTTGTAAATTGAATTTTCCCGCCACCCTTCTATTCGTTCATCTTTGTAAAACGAAACAGGGTAATTTTTCGGCTCATCGGTTCGCCAAACCTCACGGAAAACATCTATCAAGCCAAGCTCGATAACACTTGGAAACACTTCCGAAACACGTCTGCCAATTACCTCAGATTTGCATATCTGCTCTATTTTTTCGGCTGCCCGGTTGAAATCTTTGAATATGAAATCCTTACCGTTATCAATAGGTTCGTAAACTGCTACACCGCTGCTCATGTTCTCAAACAACTGGTGAAACCGTTCTTCGCTCTTGATGAGTGCCTCTTCAGCCGCTTTGCGCTCGGTGATGTCCTGAAAAGTTCCTTTTAGCTTCACCACTTTTCCATCCACGATTTCTGGCGCGCATTTGGTGTGTGTCCACAGATGTTTTTCCTGGGCGGTGATGAATCGGAGCTCAATGTCATAGGGCTCACCGTGGTCGAGTGCACGTTGTATAGCCAGTTCCAGTTTCGGCCGGTCTTCAGGATGAAAGAAATTAATCGCATCCTGCAAAGACGGCTTGTGATCAAGTGGGACTTCGTGAATACGATACGTTTCCTCGGTCCAGTTAACCTCCAGTGTATTTGCATCCACCTCCCAGCCTCCCACTTTGGCCATGCGGCCGGTGGCATTGAGGAGGGCTTTGCTTTTCGTTAGCTCCTCTTCATTTTGTTTCCATTCAGTGATGTCGCGGGCAACGGCATACGTTACGCCTTGTTCTATGTTGGGATGGGATACCCAACTCAACCAACGATAACTTCCATCCCGGCATCGATACCGATTATCGAAGTTGATGACTTTGGCACCTGCTTGCACCTCTTTCTCGATTACGTTTTGGGTTGCATCGATGTCATCAGGATGAATGAAATCTATAAATGGTTTTTCCAGAAGCTCTTCAACACTGTATCCAAGAATTTCTGTGAAAGCAGGATTGACCTTGATGAAGGTTGATGTATTGATATCAGCGATGCAGATCATGTCCAATGATATGGAAAATATCTGAGCAAGTTCTTCCTCAGTTTGTTTGCGCTTTAACTCAACTTGCTCCAATTCTTGGTCTCTTTTTTCCAGCTCTTCATAAGCAGGTTTTTTTGACATCATTCATGACCTATTAAAATTAAAATGTGGTGGCGATTTATAATTAATTACACCTTCGATATAAATCTCCCGGATAATGTCCTCGGCCAAGTTGAGGGTGAGGAGTGCTTTGTTCAGCCTTTGGTTCACTTGATGCAATGGAAACAATTTTGAGTAATCGTCAAAGTAGTTGCTAACGCTGTTTTCAACATTTTATCGGTTATTATAATAACTTCAATATTCGTGCCAAGTGTCTGGCACGCACGATTGAATCACAACTATCTTGATTTATAGGAATAATTGGTTCAAAAGGCACTTTCGGGCCGGCATCAACAGTTATATAAAAAGGTCATATATTAACTATCGGCCATATATGACCTTTTTCCGGATTGATTGGTGTTACAGGGAGCAAATAATACGGGTATGTTGAAAATGATAATCGACTTTTTTTAGCGCCTGCATCCTAATGGATTTTGAAAAAATCATCTATTTGCAATTTAAGTGCGGCACCGACGGTGGGATCGGGCGCGGTAATGCATAAAAACATTACTTTTTTTGGTTAGAAAGATTACGAAT
This sequence comes from Desulfobacteraceae bacterium, assembly GCA_027858815.1. Lineage (GTDB taxonomy): Bacteria > Desulfobacterota > Desulfobacteria > Desulfobacterales > Desulfosalsimonadaceae > SURF-3. Next base: position 24,765 of record JAQIBZ010000500.1, on the reverse strand, counting down.
GTTCATTTCGAATAAACCCTTCTGATTGAGTCCACATTAATGCCAACAATGTGCACCACCAAAATTCTTCTCTCCAGTGCATCTTTCAATAGCAACCTGATGCTTTCCCTAAATTCCGGCAAAAAATCTCAATCAAGATATAGTGGTCTGTCGAGGTGAAGAATACTGATCGGCGTTATCGACAAGATGCACTCTTAAAAAATTCTGGAATACTGTCGTTTTGAACAGCTCACAGCAGCATTTAAAATTGATCCGAAAGTTGTAGATTGTAAATGACAATCTAAGGCTTCTCGCTTTTATTCTCCCCGAGGACTGTAGCCACCAGTCTACTATCAATGATGCCCGCAAAAGAGGTGTGATTTTGTGTCTTGAACAGCAGAAAATTGAGATTAGATGAAATCTATGCCGCCATATGTAAAAACTTAATCGAAATTTCCCTGATTTCCATTCACTCATATCACCTTTCAAAAAAAACAAGCCAAATTCCAAGCCGAAAAACTTATTGGAGCATCTGTTCTGTTCAGATGGGTCATCATGACCCGCTTACAGGACAAAAAAGTCCTATCTGTGTGTTTCTCCATATTTGAAAATTACCATTAAATAAAAATAATTTCTATAATTATAGATGGTTAGATAAAACAATAAAAGTTGGCATTCAAATTGCTTTGTATAAATATTCATACTGAATGAATCCACATTTATGGATGAAAAAAATAAGCCAGGCAGACTGGGAGGTATTAGATGAATCAGGGAAAAAAGATTCGCGTGTTGGTGGCAAAACCGGGACTCGATGGCCACGAACGAGGAGCGCATGTGGTCGCTTATGGATTGAGGGACGCCGGTTTTGAGGTGATATACACAGGCGTGCGGCAGACAGCAAAGGAGATCGTCAGCACAGCTATACAGGAGGATGTGGATGTTGTCGGTCTTTCGATCTTATCTGGAGCCCATCTGTCATTGACTCGAAGCGTTATTAATGCCCTCAAAAGCGAGGATGCGGAAGATATCATGGTGATTGTGGGTGGCATTGTTCCTGATGAAGACATTCCCACGTTAAAGAATATGGGGGTTCGGGCGGTTTTTACAGCCGGGACACCGGTGTCGGCGATCTCCGATTTTATCAACTTAGCAGTTTCAAATATCTGAATTTTTGAAATATTTTCAGGAAAATTAATATTTAACAATACAGACGATCAGGTAGGGATTGAATGCCAGATAACACAAAAAATATGGGTAAAATTGAGAATACGGAAAACGAATGGAAGCAGAATGTCCTCGATAAACGGGTCAGCCGGTTTAATTTGTCAAAAAGTCCCACCCGGTTTTACTCACCCCTTGCCGTTAAAAATTCCGACTTCCTCAATAAAGTCGGGTTTCCCGGTCAGTATCCTTACACCGCAGGAAATAATCCGTTTGATTTCTGGCGGGCGTATGCCGAAGATGCCGCTAAAATGGGCTATCGTCCGGATTGGGGAGGAGCTAGCGGGGTCGGAAAGTATGGAGGATTCGGTACCGCCGAAGATTACCGGGATTATCTGATCCGGATGCATTCCATGGGGCGAACCGGTGGGCCGAATATGGCGTTTGACCTGGTCACCCAGTGCGGATATGACTCGGACAGCTCCCGTGCTGAAGGGGAAGTCGGCCGTGTAGGTGTTGCCATTGACTCTTTCAGGGATTTTGCCACAATTTATGAGCCGTATACCGGCAATCTTGAAATTGACAAAGTCCCCTCAAACTTTACCATCAATGCGCCTGCCGCCATCATTATTGCCATGTATGCGGTGCTGGCTCAAAAACGTGGAATTCCCCTTGAAAAGCTGCGCGGAACCCCCCAGAACGATATTTTAAAAGAATTCATCGCCCGCGGCACCTATATTTACCCTCCCAGGCAATCCATGCGGCTTTTCCGCGACATCTGCGTGTTCTGTACCCGGCAAATGCCGAAACTGAACATCAACAGCATGGGCGGCTATCACATCCGAGAGGCGGGCGCCACCCGCGTTCAAGACCTGGCATTTTCCATGGCAAACGCGGCGGCATATATCCAGGCAGGGATCAGCGCTGGTCTGGCCGTGGACAGTTTTGCGCCGAATCTGACCTTTAATGCATTCGGCGGAAGCATGGAGATCTATAAGGAGATTGCGTTGCAGCGGGCGGCCCGGCGAATTTACGCACGCATGCTCAAAGAACGATTTAAAGCCGGAAATCCGCGCAGCATGATGATCCGTCAGCCCATTACCGCGCACATCGGATGTTCTTCAACCACACTGCAACGGCCATTGAACAATCTGGCCCGGGCAGTTGTCGGCGGCATGGCAGCCGGAATGTCCGGCGGTATACCGGGTGCCTTCCCGCCCTATGATGAACCCCTGGGCCTTGGGCACAGCCAGGAAGCCGTTCAGCTCCAGCTCGACGCCACAAGAATCCTGATATACGAGGCGAAGGTAGCGGATGTGAATGATCCCTGGGCCGGGTCCTATTTTATGGAATCCCTGACCGATGAAATCGAGACCGAAACCTTAGCCGAAATGGAAAAAATTGAAAACATGGGCGGGGCCATAGCAGCCATTGAAAACGGATATATGCAGAAGGCGATTTCAAAAAGCGCATACAAAAAACAAAAGCGCATTGAACGCCAGGAAGAATTTGTCGTGGGGATCAATTGTTTTACCGGTGAAAATGAACTCCCTGTGAGTGTCAAACGCGAGGTCGAAGCATCCTATGATCCGGAACTCATGAAGACCGCTGAAGAAAGGCAGAAGGCCAAACTGGCCAGATTAAAGCGGGAAAGGGACAATAAAGCCGTTTTTTCCCTGCTGTCCACCCTTGAAGAACATGCCAAAGATGAATCAGTCAATCTTATGCCCGATATTTGTGATTGTGTGGAAAACGATGTTTCATTGCAGGAAATTTGCGATGTGTTGCGGGATGTATTCGGTGAATTTCAGCAGACCAAACTTTAAGCGAATTTCATCAAACAATCAGGGTTGATCAAATGGAAAAACCAAAAACCGTGAATAATTCATGGAATAGCTTAGTCGCCTGGGTTCTGGCAGGAAAAGTCCGGGCCATGGCAAGGATGATTACCCGTGTGGAAGACCGCGAACCCGGTTGGAAAGACGCCATGAAAGCCATCTATTCGGCCAGCGGTTCCGCAAAGGTTATTGGCATAACCGGTCCTCCGGGAGCAGGAAAAAGCTCCCTTACCTGTGAGATTGCACAAGAACTCGTAAGACTGGGACAGAAAGTCGGCATCATTGCGGTTGATCCGACAAGTCCTTTTACTGGTGGGTCGCTGCTTGGCGACAGGCTCCGGATGAAAAAAATTTTTACAACAAAAGAGGTGTTCATCCGCTCCATGGCCACCCGTGGCATGCTGGGCGGCTTGAGCCATGCCGCCCGGGACGTAGCACGGATTATGGATGCATCCGGAAAGGACATTATCCTGATCGAGACCGTCGGGGTAGGCCAGGATGAAATCGAAGTGGTGAAGGCGGCCGATCTGGTGATGATGGTTTGTATACCGGGACAGGGTGACGGTATCCAGGCGCTGAAAGCCGGGGTCATGGAAATTGCGGATATCTTTATCATCAACAAGGCCGACCTGCCCGGTGCCGATGAAGTGATGGCCGATATTGGCTCAATGCTGGCATTGTCATCCGAAACCGGCCATCCGATTCCGCCGGTATTAAAAACATCTGCACTGAAAAGTCATGGGATCAGGGATCTTGTGGCAACCCTTCTGACATATCAAACCGAAAAAAATATACAGGATTTTAAACGCGAGAATCAGGCGAAAGAAGAAATTCTTTCCCTCATGGAAAATGAAGTGTTTCGCTCTATCCACAATCGTTTGGAGCAGAGTGGTGAACTTTCTAACGCAGTCAGGCAGATGATCGATAAAAAGAAGGACCCATATTCCATTGTCACGGAGCTACTGCAGCAGCTCGATGGCAAAGCATATCTGTTTAAGGCGTGATCATAAAAAATATTTACAGGAGACGGTGATGACGGATCAATCCATGGGAATGACCCAAAAACTGGCAGAGTTTATCGTATCAACCGATGCTTCAAAAATTCCTCATGACGTATACGATCATGCCAAAGTCGCATTCATGGACTGGATGGGCGTCACCATAGGCGGTATGAAGGATCCGCTTGTGGCGAAGCTGATCGCATATACCGAAACCATGGGGGGAAAGTCTCAGGCAACGGTTATTGGGCACCGGGGAAAAAAAAGCGTGAGCCAGGCAGCCCTGATTAACGGCGCGGCATCTCATGTGCTGGATTACGATGACACCCTGGTTTCTTTTTTTGGGCATCCGTCCGTTACACTTTTCCCCTCCTTGCTGGCCCTTTCCGAATGGCAGGATAAAAGCGGTCATGATTTTTTGACCGCTTATCTGATCGGACTCCAGGCCGGAGCGACCATAGGCGTGTGCGCGGGCCTCGATCATTACATGGCTGGGTGGCATGCCACCTCCACACTGGGGCATCTGGCATCCGCCGCCGGATGCGCGCGGCTTTTGGGCCTCGACGTACGGCAGACCGCCTGGGCAATTGGCATCGCCGCCACCCAGTCCTCTGGCTTAAAGCGCGTTTTCGGAACCATGTGCAAACCGTTTCATGCCGGCAGATCATCTCAGGCAGGTTTAATGGCAGCGCTTCTAGCCCAAAATGATTTTACAAGCGCCGAAGACATTCTCGAAGGACCCCAAGGATTTTTCACCTTATTTAAAGGCGGGGTCAACCCGGACGTGCTGGCCATGATGGGCCTGGGATGGGATGTGGTCAATATTTCTCAGAAATACCATGCCTCCTGTCACGCCACGCACTCTCCGCTGGAAGCAGCACTGGCCATTGTGAAAGAAAAAAAGATCCCGCTTTCCGATATCCAAAAGATAACGATATTTTCTTCAAAGCTGGCTCTGGATGCGGCCGGGAAAATGACGCCATCCAACGGCCTTGAAGGCAAATTCAGCATTCCCTACTGCGTGGCAAATGCCTTGTGCAGCGGTATCACCGGCAACCTGGCCTTCACAGATGATAAAGTCAAAGATCCGGATGTATGCGTATTAATGAAAAAAATCAATGTGATCCTGGATCCTGAAAAAGCAGCACTGGAATCCCGTGTTGTGATTGAGACCGGCGATGGCCAAAAACATGAGGGCTTTTCAGATATTCTGCAACAAATACCTCCGCTTGAAGTCAAACAGGACCGTGTGAGTAAAAAATACGCTGATTTGTGCGCCGGGATATTGAACGAGAAAAAAATTAAGTATACGTCGGCAATGATAAGGGATTTAGATGAATTTGGTAGCATGAAATCGTTTGCGGAAGAATTTTAAAATACAGTAATCATAGGTAGTATATCATGAAAAATCAAGTATTGGTATCGGATATTCAGAAGTTTGCCGCCAATGACGGACCGGGATTTCGGACCCTTGTTTTTTTAAAAGGCTGCCCCCTTCAATGTACCTGGTGCCATAATCCGGAAACAAAGGCTTCCACTCCCGAAATTTACTGGAAATCCAGGCTTTGTGTGCAATGCGGGGCTTGTCTGGAGGTCTGCCCGAATAATGCCATTCTTCCGCCAACCCCCCCCCACGTGGCCCGGTCCAAAGACTCCACCTACCATAAAATTGTCAGGGACCGTTGCGATGGGTGCATGGCGTGCGTGGATGCCTGTCAATATGATGCGCTCACCGTCGCGGGGAAATCCATAACTGTGGATGAAATTCTGGATGAAGTGGAAAAAGACCGGCCCTTTTATAACAATTCAGGTGGCGGATTGACGTTAAGTGGCGGAGAACCGACCTTTCATGCGGATTTTGCCATGCAGATTCTTAAAAGCGCCAAAGAAAGAGGAATTCATGTGTGCCTCGACACCAATGGATTTTGCGAATGGGAAGTTCTTCGAAAAATGGTCGAAACCGTCGATATCGTGCTCTTTGATTTGAAGCATATGGATTCCGCCATTCATAAGCAGTACACCGGGGTGGGCAATGAAAAAATTCTGGACAATCTAAGGCGGCTTTTGGAAATCGGCGCTGACACTTGGGTGCGCATCCCCGTTATACCGGGATTTAATGATTCCAAAGCGTTTCATGAGTGTGCATCCGAGTTTTTATCTAATATCAAGGGACAAATCAGTCGCGTGGATTTGCTGCCATTCCATAACTGGTGCCAGGACAAATACAGGTGGCTGGGAATCGATTGGGCCTTAAAGGATACGGAGGCTATCGAGCCGTCCTTTCTGGAAATTCCCGCGGATATTTATCGTGAAAAGGGGCTTGTGACAACTGTCGGCGGATCCGGATTTGAAAATACCGGAAGCGCCGTGGGGTGGTGATTGCAACAAATAAAAAAAATCGTCAAAAAAGAATCCCGACCTAAGAGAGCCCAATAACAAGGATGCAGGTCGCGTATCTTACGCGACAAAAGCTGTGGACGAAACGATGACTGATTCATAATAATATAACCAGCCAATAACCCAACCATCAAGGAGGTGAATCCCATGACGACATGCAAGGAATGCAAGAGTTATTTCCCATTAGAAGAAGATCCTGGCCAGGGGGATTGTATTCAGCGGAAAAAAGACCCCAGACAAGCGTACTACCAGTCCCGGCCGGCTAACGCGGACAATGATACAAGCGGATGCGATGGATTTCAGAAGAAATAGGTTCAGGCATCTGGATTTTTCGTATTGTAACCCCTTAAAAACCTTTATTTTAAACGAAGGAGATCCCCATGGCACATGCAGCATTAAAAGATATAAGTGTTAAAGAGTTTGAAAAAAAACAGGAGTGGTGGTGGGCGGCGGAGAAAAAACGCACCAGTCGGCTGGACTATTTAAGAAAAGCGATCTGGAAAAAGGGCGCCATCGGCGGGTCCTACGCGCCCGGTGTTAAAGTGGACCTGGAAAGGGCACTTCTTCATACCCAAATGACAAAAGAAATGGAGGGGTCACCGGATCCCTTTGTGATCCAGTTTGCCAAAATTTTTGCCCAGGTTCTGGACAATAAAACCATCTTTATAACCGACAACGCCCAACTGGTGGGATACACCGGCAGTCAGCCCCATACCATGGGCTGGGATCCCAGTATCGCTTCAATTTTAAATGAAGATGCCTATAATGATCCAACCGCTATTCCCGATCCGGTGGAAGAGAATCAGCAGGTAATTCGGGAAATCTGCAATTACTGGATCGGCAAGTCAGATCTGGACAAGATGATGCCGGTTCTTGACATGGAAGATCTGATGAAAATGCTTTCAGGATCCATCGGCTGGGGGATTCCGCTGGCTCGGGGCGGTTATTCCAGCAAGGACTATGAATACATCATGACCGGCAAACGGGCGTTTCAGGATATCATTGATGAGCTTGACCAGAAAATTGATGAAGTGGATGAAGCGGTTCATAAACCGGGAGCCGACGCTGAAACAGCAATGATGTATGACAAGCTCAACAACTGGGATGCCATGAAAATAACCCTTGAGGCAGGTATCCGGATTGCAAAACGATATGCAAGGCTTGCCAGGATTATTGCCGAAAATTTCGAAGAAGACCCCAAGCGGAAAGAAGAATTGCTGAAGGTTGCGGCATCCTGCGAACATGTTCCCGCACATCCGCCCAGAACGCTTCAGGAATCCTTTCAGTATGACATATTTATTCAGATGATGAGCCGGACCGAGGCCGTCGAAGGTGCTTGGCCCGCCCGGCCGGACTACTATCACGGCCCCTATTATAATAAGGACGTCAATATCGACAAAACGCTGACAAAGGAAGAAGCCATGGACCTGGTCGGTGAATTCATCATCCGGGCCGCGGAAGTTTGCCAGTACAAGCCGAAATGGACCCGTGAAGGGCTCCAGGGGATTGACGGCACCTGGGTCTGGACTATGGGAGGAGTCAACAGCGATGGGAGCGACGCCTGCAACGACTTAACAATTGCTTTTATGCAGGCCGCCCGGCTGGTAAGGGTCGCGAATCCAACGTTTTCGTTCAGGTGGCACCCGAAAGTAAAAGATGAAGTGATGCGGGAAATTTTTGAATGCAACCGCCAGGGCCTGGGCTATCCGAATTTGCGGAATGATCCGGTTCTTATTGCAAACTCGGTGCATTGGTACGGCCATCCCATCGAGGAGGCTCGATTATGGTGCAATCAGGCCTGTCTGTCCCCGTGTCCGCCAACCAAGCACGGCTTCCAGCCCATGCGCATGGCAAACGCAACGGCCAACTGTGCCAAGATTATCGAGTATGTGTTTACTAGCGGATTCGACAAGGTCGTCAACATGCAGGTAGGTGCAGAAACACCGGATGTCGCAACATTTACTGATTTTGAACAATTTTACGGCGCATGGACCGAACAGATGAAAACGATTTTCAGTATTCTGGTCCGTGCTGTGAACCGGGCGCGAATGCTGGCACCCACATTGACACCGCGACCTTTTCTTTCAGCCGTTTCCGAGCGTTCCATTGAAAGCGGTCTGGATACCTTAGACCCTTCTATCGAACGGGGGAATGCATGGATTACTGCCTTTACCTGGGTTGAAAATATTGACAGCCTGGCGGCAGTAAAAAAACTTATTTTTGATGAAAAAAAATACACCTTAGCCGAACTCAAAGAAGCCCTTGCCCAAAACTGGGAAGGGTATGAGGAAATGCGGCTGGACTTTGTTCAAAATGCCCCCAAATGGGGGAACGATGATGATTATGTCGATGACATCATGCTTCGCTGCCTGGATACTGCCGCGAAATTCAGCAAAGTGCTGAAAGACCCTTCCGGAAACCCCTGGCCGATCCTGCCGGAAAATGTTAGCGGAAACATCCATTATGCCAATATTGTCGGCGCACTTCCCAATGGCCGGCGTTTGGGTGACGCGCTGTATGACGGAGGGATATCACCGGGGCCAGGCCTTGATAGAAATGGGCCGACGGCGGTGCTGAAATCCTGCGGCAAGATCGACCATATCACCGGTGGCAGGGCGTTTCTGCTGAATCAGAGACTGTCCCCGACACAACTGGCCGGTGAAAAGGGATATCAGCTCTGGAGTGCATATATGCGGACCTGGGCGGATTTAGGGCTTGATCATATCCAGTTTAACATGGTGGATGATATCACGCTCCGGTCAGCCCAGAAAGACCCTGAGAAGTATCAGGAAGTCATTGTCCGTGTGGCCGGCTACAGTGCCCATTTTGTGGATATCAGCCGCAAGACCCAGGATAACATCATTCAGCGAACGGTTCAGGGATTGGGATAGTTTCTCCATATTACTGTCACGCAGCCCTGCCCTTCAGCAGGGCTGCAGATCAATAATCATTAAAACGGAGAATGAATATCATGTCACGAAGAGATGAAAAAAGACAGGCATATACCAGTATGCTGATCCCCGAGAAGACGGATGGTTCCAGCGCCAAAAGCGTGGGTCATAAAATTTGCGGTACATGTAAAAACTACATGGAAACTTCATGGTCCAACGACGGGCGGGGTTCCTGCAATGTTCTTAAAATGGGATCGAATATCGGCAGTAATCCGCCAGTTCATAAGCTTGATGGAAAAGAAGGGTATATGAGCAAAACACTTTCAGACGCATCCGCCTGTCAATATTACGAGAAGATGAAAATGCTCGACAAAGACGGATATGAATGCAGTGATCCCATTTATCGTCGTTCCATGAGACAAGTGCAGCAAGAAGATTAACAATCAATGTTGGTGTCATAAAGGAGAATATTATGAAATGCACTGAATGTGGCCATGATGCCCCTTTGCAGGATTTTCGATATCTTTATAATGCACGGATAGATGCTTCCATCAGCATCCGGCAGTGCACAAAATGTGAAAAGTGGCTTGCCGTGGATGAACTTAAAGGAGTTGTCACCAAGGCAGTCGTTCCCGGCGAAGATCTATGGGGCAAATCAGCCGGAATTGAAGGGGTTGCCTCACAATAGTGGGGATAATTGAGGCTGAAGGAATTGGTTTTCGCTAATTTCCCATTCCTTCAGCCCTTTCGGTATTTTTGAATCTTGAAAGCAAGGTTTTCCAGCCAGCTATACAGGAATGAACCCATGGAAATGAAATGTCCAAACTGCGGCCATAACGACGAATACACTGAGTTTGAATTTCTCTGCAAAAACGGATGACCGGCATGCGGAGAGTCGGATCTCCGCAGATGTCCCCGGTGCGGGGCGGAGTGTGTTTTATCCAGAGCTGAATCCCTTTATCTTGAAGAGGAACAGATGCAGATGCTTTCAAAAAAGCTGGCTGAAATTCCAAAAACTGATGATCCGGCTCTCCTGAGCGAAGCGAAATCACTCATCATTCGTTTGCAGGCCATGAACCGGCGGTGGAATATCGATGGACTTTATCGATTTTTAAAAGAGCGACAACGGGAGCTCTTTTTTTGAACTGAACACGAAGTTGAATGGAAAAGAGTGAAATTTCTAAACACTAAAATTTGGATTGACCATGAATTCTAAGATCAGAAACCTTGTTATTCCTGAACCGGACCCTAATTTTTTTTTACCCGAGGCGGTGATTGACAATATTGACCGTATCACCCTGCTTGCTAAACGCCACCCGGTGAATGTGCTGGTGGCTGGAAAACAGGGGTGCGGCAAATCAAGCCTGGTGCGTCAGTTCGCGGCCCGCAGCAAACGGCCGCTGGCCACATTCCAGATCGGACTGTTGTCGGAGCCCGGACAGCTTTTCGGGGAGCATGCTTTAAAAGATGGACAGACCTATTACCGGAAATACCTTTTTCCGGACGCCATCCAGACGCCGGGTTGCGTCATACATCTTGAGGAAATCAACCGACCGGAGCATCCCAAGGCTCTGAACATGCTGTTTTCGGTGCTGTCCCAAGACCGGGGAGTTTATACCGATGAGCTAGGGCATATAAAGGTAGCCGATGACGTGGTTTTTTTCGCTACCTTAAATGAGGGAGATGAGTTTATTGGTACGGAAATGCTTGATGCAGCCCTTAGGGACCGGTTTTATGTCATGCTTCTTAACTATCTGCCCCCGGAGGTGGAGACCAGTGTATTGATTTTAAAAGCTGGAATCGGGGAAGCCGATGCCCAGACCATCGTCAATGTGGCAGCAAAGCTGCGTGGCAATTCCCGTGACCCTATGGTGGTATCCACCCGCCACACCCTGATGATCGCGGAAATGATTTCTGTGGGAGCTACAGTAGAGCAGGCATTTACCGGAAGCCTCCAGATCAGCCGGGACACCCTGGAATCCGTGTTGCTGTCCCTTCATGTGGAAACGAAAAAAATCGGTGCCCAAGCCAATGAAAACCCCTATCAACGCTATTAGCCCCCCGCAAATTCGAGAAACAGCTTATGCTGAATGTCTTTCCCGCGAAAATGCTTCTCTGGAGATAAAGGTTTCTCCGATGGAGGTCGTTTCACCCGACATATCATCCTGCTGGCGCAAAAACACCTCATCCCTGGAAGCCTTGGAACTGGCCAATCTGCTCCGGGCCTTGAGAAAGGTGGCCGGTCATTTGGGCGACAATGTCGGCCACATCGAATACGCCGGCATGTCGACAGCTTGCAAACATGCGATTCTGATTGAACCGGAAATGGTGATGGGCCGATATCCTGTGCCTGCCCAAAAAGTGGATCTCCTGGTGGGCCTGCTGGTGCATGAGGCAATGCATCGCATGGAATGGTCCGATCATGTCTGGAAAAAGCTGGAACCCGCAATGGAAGAAATGACTCCAAGGGCGAAAGTGATTTTTCAGAAACTTGTCCGCACCGGCGAGTCGATTTTTATGGATCTGCGTTCGGAGTATACCGTATTCGGGCTATACACACGCATCGTCAGAGACAAGGCGACCTGCCTGGATCAAAGTCGTTTTGCGGCGGATTGCCCGTGCGTGGATACGTTAATGACGATGTGGCGGGAAAGCGCATTTGATCCGTGCAGGATGCCAGACATAAAGCCGGACATGCTACCTGAACAAAATTCGCCCTTTGGGGAACTAACCAAAATGACACGCGATTTGAAAGCAATTTCCCAGGGCGCTGCTGGAGTGACAAGGAGATGCGAGCAAAGAGCCGGGCTTTACCTTGACACCTGGAAGAAAATAGAAAGCCGGATCGCCGACTGGAAAATCATTGATAAACAGCTCTACTGGTTTTCCTATTTAAAAAGCGCCGGGGATGAAAAAAAAAGAACGGCCGGGCTGAACTCCGGAAAAAATAAAAAACTGCCGCCGGTTCTGGCCCGGGATATCGAAACGTGCCTTAGCGGCGACGCGGTTGATATGACGCCCCTTATCCGATCGGTTGCCGGCTATGAGAATGAAACTGTGGCCCCCATGTCCCGGTGGGATTTTCAGTCCGCTTCTCATCCTGTGGTTGACCGGAAAATGATCGGTCGCCTGAGAGCCGTTTTTTCTCATTACGCAGAACGCAACTCGCTGATGAGCCGTGGGCTTGCCAGCGGACGAATCGATCAAAGAAGGCTTTACAGGGCCGGTGTTGACGGAAGATGTTTTACATCTATTGACAAAATTCCCAATCTTGACTGGAGCGTTGGGCTTCTGGTGGACGCCAGCGGCTCCATGCGCGGTAACAAATGGCAAATGGTGGAAAATACAATCGCCACCATCCACAAGGCATTGTCCGGCTACCGGAACCGTCTCTCTGCGTGGGCTTATTTTGAAGTCAGCGGCATTTGCATGATTTCTCGGCTGATCACCAAAAATCAATTGTTTTCCGTGCCCCCTGCCGGTCAGACGGCATCCGGACAGGCCATCATAGCGTCGGCCAGCATGATGCCTGAAAATGTAAAACACACTCTACTGATTCATATTACGGACGGAGAATCCAATTTTGGCTGCGATGTCTCTTATGGTTTGGAATACTGCCGGCAACGGAAAATTCAGCTCATCACCCTGGGATGCGGGTATAAGGACAGACCGGCTATGGAACATCAGTACGGCCGGAGCATTCAGTTTATTGATTATTTTGAACAACTGCCCAAAGCCATGGAAACACTTTTCAAGTGGGCCTTTCTATATGGCGGCATCCGGTCTTTTCAGGCACCGTCGATTCTCACAGATTCAGCCTGAAACACGATGTGAGGTAATTTGTCGGAAATATCCGAATAAAGGAGCCCGATATGGGAAAAGACATACTGATCAAAGAAATTGCAAACAATGTGGGAACTCTGAAATTCAACCGGTTGGAGCAGCGCAACGCCCTTTCTATCGACCTTCTCATGGACCTGCACCTGACCCTGAAAAAATGGGCGGAAGAGGATACGGTTCGAGTGGTAGTGATTACCGGAAATTCTGATAAGGCATTTTCTTCCGGGTATGATATCTCGGCCATTCCAACAAATATGACTCCGGAAGCCGCAGAAATTTTAAAAACAAGCAATCCCCTCGAACTCGCTTTGAACAGCGTCAAAGAGTTTCCGTTCCCGGTGATCGCCATGATCAATGGGTATTGTTTCGGCGCCGGCCTGAATCTGGCCATGTGCTGCGATATACGCATCGGGGCGGATCATATCAAGGCCGGTATGCCGCCGGCAAAACTGGGTCTTGTGTATCACCCGGAAGGATTAAGCCAGTTTATCGAAGTCATTGGCATGGCCAGAACCCGGGAAATAATTTTTACCGGACATACTTATACGGGAGAAGGAATTAAAAATATGGGGCTCGTGGATCACCTGGTTCCCGCAGATAAACTTTCGGAAACGGTTTACACCATGGCTGGGGAGATTGCTAATAACGCACCGCTCTCCCTAAAAGGAACAAAAACAATTCTAAACATGATCGGCAAATATTTTTTGATTGGCCCTGAATATATAAACAACGCGCAGGCCCTTATCGCTGAAGCATTTAACAGTAACGACCTCAAAGAGGGTCAAACCGCATTTTTAGAAAAACGGAATCCCGTATTTACCGGAAAATAGCCCTTTACTCGCACCGGATCACAAATGAGGTATCCGGTAATTTTTTTTTATTGATAAATCGGCAGATAAAAAAGGAGAACGATATGTCATCAATCCCATGGGATGTGGGATACATTCCCTACAAACACGCGCAGATGCATCCTGATAAAACGGCAATCATTTTCGAAGACGAACGCTTTACCTATGGCCGGCTTAACGAAGGCATCAACCGGTGCGCACACCTGCTGCAGGCGAAGGGCCTTAAAAAAGGGGACCGGGTGAGCGTCCTGATGCTGAACTGCATTGAATTTTTAGAGATCTATTTTGCCACGGCCCGGCTTGGCGGTATTTTCGTTCCTCTGAACTGGCGACTTCTGGGACCGGAGCTGGAGTATCAGTTGAATGATTGTGAAGCGCGGTTTCTTTTTTTCCATGATTCATTTCTGAGCAGCATTGATCTTGTCCGGTTCCGCCTGAAAGTGGAAGCAGACAAGTTTATTTATCTTAAAAACGGCGGGCCGCAATTTCCCGGTTTCGAACTGCCAGGTTGTCCGGACTGGGCGGATGAATACGCTAACCTGGTCGTCGATCAGGATACGTCGGAACCGCAGTTTGCGGAGCCGGTTCTGATGAGTGATCCCCTGGCTATCGTCTATACATCCGGCGTAACCGGAAATCCCAAGGGCGCGGTCCTTTCCCATGAACAGACATTTTTTAAAAATTTTCAAATCGGGGCTTATACGGATTCAAATCCCAGTGATGTACTGATTGCCCAGATGCCCCTTTTCCACTCCGGCGGTCTTTTTATTGTGGCCACACCGGCGCTGAATGCCGGAATGACCATGGTGATGCGCCGAGGTTTCGATCCGAATGAATTCGCCGAGGACATTCAACGGTACCGGGGGACCATCATTTTTGCTCTAACCACGATGTGGCGGATGATTATTGAGTCCGGAAAGCTGGATGAAATTGATGTCAGCAGCGTCCGGTGCGTCTTGGGCGGCGGAGAGAAAACCCCAATAAAAATGTTTGAGGAACTTTCCAAACACGGACTTCATATGCAGCAGGGTTTCGGCCAGACAGAAAATTCGGCAATGATGCTGATGCCGAAAGAAGATATTCATCGCAAAATTGGCTCCATCGGTAAACCCGGATATTTTACCGATATTTGGATCGAGAACAAAGGCGGAAAGCGGCTCCCGCCCGGTGAAATCGGTGAAATCGTTGCTAAGGGACCGACCGTCATGTCCGGATACTGGAATCTTCCTGAAATTACTAAAAAAACCATCGTCAATGGGGTACTCCACACCGGCGATCTCGGTTACGTGGATGAAGAAGGTTTTTTTTATATCGTGGACCGGGCCAAGGATATGTACCGAAGCGGGGGTGAAAACGTCTATCCCGCGGAAGTTGAAAAGATCCTGTTAAACAATCCGGACATTTCCCAAATCGCCATTATTGGCGTTCTGGATGACCGGTGGGGAGAAGTCGGGGCCGCATTTATCGTCCCGGCAGAAAAGGGCAGGATTCTTCATATTGAAGACATCAAGAACTATCTTAAAGATAAAATCGCAAAGTACAAATACCCGG
Source organism: Desulfobacteraceae bacterium (assembly GCA_027858815.1). Taxonomy (GTDB): domain Bacteria; phylum Desulfobacterota; class Desulfobacteria; order Desulfobacterales; family Desulfosalsimonadaceae; genus SURF-3. The sequence goes on along the minus strand of JAQIBZ010000500.1, from coordinate 9,262 downwards.
TACATGTGAAAATGATGACTGAATTGCCGTTGACAGCGACGATGAAAGTAAAAAAAGCGGAACTCAAGAAAAAATATGCCGACTTCAAAAATTGATGAAACTGGATGGTACACAAGGGTATCTGGGATTTTAGGTACCCGTTTTCCGATCATTTTAGGCCCGATGCGTCTGATCACCATGGGGGCAATGGCAGCGGAAGTCTCCAATTGCGGCGGTCTGGGTGTTATCGCATCGTCCGGACTCTCAGCCGATAGCCTCAGGGCTGAGATTAAAACCGCATTGGAATATACGAATTGTCCTCTGGCCGTTAATATACCGGTTTATCGTCCCAATGCCTTGGAGTCGCTGGAAATTGCCATTGAAATGGGCATTAAGACGATTTACACATCAGCGGGTAATCCGGCAAATATGATCAAAAGAATCAGGGAAGCCGGACTTACTGTCATCCACAAGGTTTCCAATGAGAAAACAGCACTCAAAGCCGAATCTGCCGGCGTTGATGCGGTGGTTGCCATGGGGTTTGAAGCTGGTGGGCACGTGGGGCGGGAAAAGATTACGACTATGTGTTTAATCCCCCGTCTTGTCGATATTTTATCCATACCGGTGATTGCAGCAGGAGGCATAGCGGATGCAAGGGGTGTTGTCGCGGCATTTGCATTGGGTGCTGCGGGAGTTGAAATCGGAACCCGGTTTGTCGCCTCCACAGAGTGTCCCGTGCCAGATTTTTTTAAGGCGGGTGTGCAATCCGCAGACAGCGAGGCAACGCTCCTATTAGGCAAAGATGAAATGCCGATCCGGGTCCTTAAAAACCATGTGACCATGAAAGTTTCGGGAATGCTGGACAATGAGGCTGATAGCGTGATGGCGAAATCAGGAGATGCCAGTTATGTGCAATCCGGCGGAAATAAAGATACGGCTGTCATGCCCTGCGGTCAAATAGCCGGTGTTGTAGGCAAATCCATTTACATCAGAGAAATTTTTTCGGAAATCATACATGAATCCAGGATTGTATCTCATAAAATTAAAGAAGTCCTATTATCGGTCAATGAGGAAGAAATATGAACTTAGAGCATATTTTATATGAGCAAAAGGGAAAAGTCGCCTGGATTACATTGAACCGACCGGAGCGGTATAATGCTTTTGGCGGCATGATGCGCCAGGAATTACTTGAAGCCCTGAAAAACGCCGCAACAGAGGAGAGTGCCCGTGTGGTTGTGATCACGGGAAAAGGAAAAGCGTTCTGCACTGGGGGGGATGTCAAAGAATTCGCATCCGGAGAAACAAAAGCACTCTCTAATGCCGTATCGGCAAAACGGCACGCCATGTGCGAAGCGGTTTTAGCCATCAATCACATGGAAAAGCCGGTCATCGCGGCTGTCAACGGCGTTGCGGCCGGCGGAGGCTGCAATCTGGCGCTGGCGTGTGATATTCGAATCGCAAGCGATCAGGCCCGTTTCGGTCAGGTATTTACGCGAAGGGGGGTGCATCCGGACTGGGGCGGAATATATTTTCTGCCCCGGCTGGTGGGATATGCAAAAGCGGCTGAACTGATTTTTTCAGCAGAAGTGATTGACGCCGAAAAAGCCCTTGAATATGGCATGGTCAATAAAGTCGTGCCACATGAAGATCTGATTATAGCCGCTGATGAAATGGCAACGCGGATTGCAGGCAATGCGCCAATTCCCATTGCCTTTGCAAAAAGGGGACTTCAGAATTTTCAAAAATGGGATCTTGCCCAAGCCCTTGATTATGAAGCATATGTGCTTGATGTCTGCATGAAAAGCGAAGACATGATTGAAGGGTTTGGCGCATTCCTTGAAAAACGTGATCCTGTCTTCAAGGGATGTTAAGACGATGGATTCTAAAATTGATTCAGTCATTCATTTAAATCGCAAATCAAGAGAGCTTTATGATCAGGGTGATTACGACGGAGCTCTGGACAGCTATGCTGAAGCTCTGGCCATCCTAACGGAAACGGAATACTCGGAAGAGCAGGAAACAAAAGCGAAACTCCTGAATAATATCGGGCATGCACAGGTCAAGATCGGTGATTTTGATAAAGCGCTCGTTTCTTTTAGTCAGTCCGCGGTTTTATTTCATAGGCTCGGGAATATGCTTGGCGTTGGAGAACAGTTTGGTAATGTAGGGTCGGTATACCTGGATAAGGGTATGTGGGATGATGCACAAGCAAGTTATGAGAAGGCTTTGTCGGTGTTTACATTAAAGGATTACATGCCGGGTCTCGCCGACCAGTACAGCAATATCGGCTATATATGTACTCAAAAGAAAGAATTCGATTCCGCTCTTGAGTGGTTTTATAAAGCCAAATCACTTTATGAGTGTCGCTGAAATTGATGGGAAAAAAATTCCCCTGCCTTTTCCTTTAGACAGCCATTTGATTTATTCTGGAGAACGAATTCAACAAACGCTCGGTGTTAATTACACTCCTTTTATCGAAGGGATGCGGCAAATCTATGACTGGTATCATCGAAATATAAACGGTAACGATTGAAATGGATTCGCCATGGAAAAAGAAAGCCCGGAGAAAGAAAGATTGATATCAGAAATACTCGACATCGAACTGGATATGTTTGTCTCAGTTCGTTCCCGTTATCCGGTTGCATGCCAGAATAACCCGGAAGGATTCCGCGTCATGCGCTCCGCGCAGTTTTCAGTCTGGTCGGAAGAAACGTTGCAGAGTTATCGCTCTGATTTAGAAGTGGCTTTGGATGAAGGGCAGAACCTGATGACATTGAAGTATGCCCGCATGGAAAGTCTGATGGCTCCCCTGCATATAGCCCCCCATGCTGATAATATACTTAATGAAATTGTAAGGGTCCAGATGGAATGGCAGGAAGAAATGGTATCACAGTATCCTGCATTGATGTCACGCGGGCGTCCTCTTACTGACACTGAAAAAAAACCGGCGGACACTTCTTTTAAAATCTATCTTCGCTGTGAACTTGAAACTTACTCATTGATGACACTGACCCATCTTTTTCGAGATATTATGGTTAAGCTCAGTCAAGGAAAAAACATGACCGAAGAAATTTATACCCGAATGGTATCAGAGTTGGGATACTCAGACATTGAGGAAGCCGAAGAAACAGCCCAAAAGATAACCACATAAAATCTGAATCAGATAGACAATGAAGAATTGAAAAAAGGAGAATATCAGAATGGACTCATTGTTGGAAAAACGACTGAAAGAGCTTGAGGAAGTCAGGAATAAAGTACGCCTGGGCGGTGGTCAGAAGAAAATCGACAAACTGCATGCCGAGGGGAAGCTGACCGCCCGTGAACGTATTGATTGCCTGCTGGACCCGGAAAGCTTCATGGAGACCAATATGCTGTCCGCTCATGCGGTGGACATGCCGGCTGACGGCCTTATCTGCGGCTGCGGCACGATTGACGGCCGCAAGGTATTTATTTATTCTCAGGACCGAACCGTCCGGGGCGGTTCGGTCGGCGTAGAACATGGGTATAAAATGTACCGGACCATTGAACGAGCCCTTGAAATGCGGGTGCCGTTGATAGGTCTGCATGATTCTCCCGGTGCGCGACTTCCCAATTCCGAAGAACTTGACTGGCTGGGGCAGCGAAAAAGATCCGTTTTTTCCAGTATCTCCAATAAACATGGGGGTTCCGTGTTTTTCCCCAACACCCTGGGCTCCGGCATTATCCCCCAGATTTCAGCAATCGTCGGAACCTGCGGCGGGATTTCCGTCTATTCTCCGGCTTTAAACGACTTTGTATATATGGTTGACACTATCGGCCACATGTTTATCACCGGTCCAATGGTCGTTAAAATGGTCACCGGCGAAGATGTCTCCATGGAAGCCCTTGGCGGCGCGGAAGTCCATTCGAAGGTAACGGGAAGCTGCGATTTCCGTGAGCCTGACGAAAAAACACTGTTTGCCGAAATCCGCCGGCTCTTAAGTTTTCTGCCCTTAAACTGCGATGAAAAACCACCGGCGTACCTGAGCAACGATGATCCGGACAGATTATGCGTTGAACTCAATGACATCGTTCCGTCCTCTCCCAGCAAGGTGTTTGACATGCATAATGTGATCGAAAGCATTATAGATAATGGTGACTTTCTTGAAGTGAAAAAAGAGTTCGCCGGTGAAATTATTGTGGGGTTCGGGCGAATGGACGGCAAGACAGTCGGCATCATCGCCAATCAGCCGATGGTCAAGGCCGGGGCGATGACTGTTGACAGTTCTGACAAACAGGCCCGATTTATTCGCTTCTGTGACTGCTTCAATATTCCGATTGCGATGCTGGTGGACACCCCGGCATACATGCCCGGTACAGACCAGGAACATTCCGGCATTATCCGGCATGGCGCAAAAGTACTTTACGCACTCTGTGAAGCTACCGTTCCGAGAGTTGTCATGGTTCTCAGAAAAGCTTATGGCGGGGGCAATCTGGGAATGGGGGTTCTTCCCGGACTGGGCAGCGACATGGTGCTTTACTGGCCGATTATGGAAACCGGTATACTGGGCGCTGATCAGTCGGTGATGCTCCTCTATGGCAAGGATCCGAATTTTCACACTCCGGGATGGCTGGATGGAAAATTGGCTGAATACCGTGAAACCTATGCCAATCCTATCTATGATGTGTCTTCAAACGTGAATGTGGAAGATGTCGTCCCCCCGGCTGAAAGCCGTAAATATCTGATACGGGCATTTAAAATGCTGGAAGGTAAAAAAAGTGTCCGGCCGTTAAAAAAGCATGGCAATATGCCTTTGTGAGTATTAATGGAAAAGTTAATCAAAAAAAAATTGATTTCGGCATCCGGGATAGACTATTATTAATGAAGCTAAATATTTGCAGAATAAATAGGCAGATTTCAAACCACGGAGAGCCGTATGCCGGACAAACCTTCGCAAAGAGAATTTGAAAAAAAAATTGCTGAACTTGAACAGATGATTAATGAGCTCAGCACTCAGAATCAGTTTTTTGAACTTTTAATCAACAATCTGCCAGGATTATTTTATCTTTTTGACAGTGATTTTAAGGTCCATAAATGGAATAAAAATGTTGAGACAGTTACCGGGTTTTCTCCTGAAGAAGTTCAAACCCGTCATATTTTTGAATTGTTTGCCGGCAACGATCTGAACCAGATACAGGAGAGCATTGAAGCGACATTTGCCAAAGGCTCTGCGGATGCGGAAGCGATACTCGAAACCCTGGATGGTCGCAGAATTCCGTACTATTTTACCGGTGCAAGCACGACGCTCGATAATAAAAAATTTCTTATCGGCATGGGGATTGATATCAGCAAACGGAAACAGGCGGAAAACGAATTACGAGAAAGCGAAGCGCTATACCGGATTCTCGCCGAACGCCTGACCGAAGGGGTGGTCCTTTTTCATGATTTTCGAATTTTGTTCGGAAATAACGCATTTGCCGCTATGCTCGGTTATGATGACCCGTCGCAGTTACTTGCAAAAAATGTAATGGACATGGTTGCCGAGGGATTTGATGTTTATTTTAGGGAGATGTATGAAGCCATCCAGAATGATGTCTGCAGGGAACGGTTTTTCCAAGCACGGTGGGTCACTTTAAAAAAAAATGAAATATGGGTTGAGGGCAGAGCAATACTGGTCAAATGGAAGGAACAGAAAGCTGTACTCCTGACAGCAAGGGATATTACAGAAACCAAGTTGAGGGAAATTTCTTTAAAGGAGGAAACAGAGTCTCTCCGACGAGAAAATGTCAACCTCAGGTCTTCAATCAATGATCGCTACCGTCTGGGTGAAATCATCGGGAAAAGCGAATCCATGCAGAAGGTTTACGAACAAATTTTAAACGCGGCTGCATCCAATGCCAACGTGGTCATCTATGGCGAATCCGGAACCGGCAAAGAGCTGGTTGCCCGGGCGGTTCATAAGCTGAGCCGACGTTCCGCAAAACCTCTTGTGCCGGTAAATTCATCCGCTATCCCCGTGAATCTTCTTGAAAGTGAGTTTTTCGGCTATCAGAAAGGCGCTTTTACGGGCGCAAATGCAGACAAACAAGGATATCTGGACCGGGCGGACGGCGGCACACTTTTTTTGGACGAAATCGGAGATCTGGATATTGGGCTTCAGGCAAAGTTTCTCAGAGCAATAGAAGAAGGCGGTTATTCACCTGTGGGCAGCACTATCATCAAAAACTCTGATTTCAGAATTATTTCAGCCACCCACAAAAATCTGCTGAATCAGATTAAAAAGGGCGAAATGAGGGAAGATTTTTTTTACAGGATTCATATCATCCCCATTAATCTTCCCCCGTTAAGAGAACGCAAAGAGGATATTCCCCTTCTTGTAGAGCATTTTTTAAGAATCTATTCTCATGAATCCGAGTTGCGGCAACTTCCTGGGGAAGTCATGAAAGCATTGATGAATTATGAATACCCCGGGAATGTTCGGGAACTCCAGAATGTGATTCAGCGATATTTAGCCGTCAGATCCATCGACTTCTTATACGAAAACGATTCCATACCGGCAGAGCCGGCCGCAAGGACCCTCCAATCTTCGGGTTTGAATCTTCGGGGCAATATTGACAGTCTTGAAAAGGACATGATTAACAAAGCGCTGCTAAAACATGGGAAGAACAAAAGCCGCGCTGCTGAAGCCCTCGGCATATCGCGCAAAACACTTGCCCGGAAACTGAAAATGTTTGAGCATCCGTGATTGTTCAGGTAGAAAGTCGGCCCGCTATAATTAACGGTTTGTCAGACGTTTTGAAAGCTTTTAGGCGCTGCTGGATTAAGCTGATTGGCCATAAAGATCAACTCATGGCCATCCAGCCGGTCGACATAATCAACACTATGGCCGGTACTCAGGAGAAGTTGTTTCGCCTGGTGACATCCTTCCATGGAATGCGGAATGCAATCGACAGGCCGGCAGTCTGCTGCCTGTGAATGTTCTTTATTGGCAACGTAAACCAGTTCGTTGCTCTCCAGACGATTCAGGTAGTCATCCCGATACCCGCACTTCAATAGAAATTCTCTGGCCTGATTGTATCCCGGCGTAGTATGTTCATATTTTCGCATGCGTTTTCTCCTTTTTTGGGGAGGATTGTATTTGAACGTCAACGGGCTGTTGTTAAATAGTATGCAATAAAAATGCCAAGGGAAACTTATCCTGATTTATAGCTTATTTAATTGATATTATATAGTATTTTTTAATGGCTGGAAAAGACTATCTAAAAACAACTGATAAAGACCGGGTCGTCGTGACCCACTTGGACCATTGTAGCGCATGTCTGGATGCAGTGGCGGCAGCAATGATAAGCGATCATCGGTTTAAGTATATCTATAATTTTCTTCAGTATTGCAGGAAATTTTAAAAGCGCGCACTGTCGATAAACTCTAATCAATTTTTACTGTTTTTTTATTGTCGTGATTGGCACAAGATCTTGTGTTAAAATAAATATCCAAATTGTCATTTGGATAATGGGAAAAAGCTGGAATCACGCATTTTTTGGAGTACTGAAAACCCAAGACTTCGTGATAAAAACGGCTATATTCCGGAACCCTTAAATTTTGAACCTTGAATTCAACAATCCTCTATCTTCCATAACTCAATGACTTTGATTTTTGGAAAAGGTTCAAAGAATTAATCAACTTAAAGATGCTATAAAAATAGTATATGTTATGTCACAAAAAGGAAATTTTCTTTGCTCAAAAACATTGCCTACATAATTCTATGTCTATTGATTCCACTAAGTGGATATACGATTAACCGCTTGCCTCAACCACAACCGGGGGTAATATCACCAATAAACATCCCAGGCTTCAATGACCCTATGTGGGAAAATGTAAAATTGTGGCCGGATAAAATAAGTAATGGTAGAATTATATATAAAATCCAATATATGGGGCAAACAGATTCCGGCTTGTCAACTCAAGAAACTGTGTTCGACTTCAGTAAGATTGATAAAAGCGAGAGGTATTCTGCTCGTTATTGGCCTGAGGACTATCATGAAATTAAGGATGGAATAGAATGGCATTACGGGCCTTTCTTCGCCTGGCGGCCTGACGGCACCTTATACCTGAAACAAATGACAGATGAACTTGGCAATCAAGAAAGTTATTACCTTTTTCCTGATGGGAACATTTGTGAGGCAAATTTGGTTGAAATTGCTCGGAACCTTTACATGAAATCATTTTATGATGCCGATTGGAATCTACTTGCCTACGAAATTATTCAAAATCAATTTGTTAGTGATAAAGCTATGATTTCAGAATATTGGGGTGATGGAAAATTTGTGTCGAAAGAAGAATTCGAATCTTTCTATCGTGAGTATAATTTTAAATGCTTATATAACAAGTCGCTGGAAGAGTGACCGCTTACTGCGGCCTTTCAGCTCCAGTGTAGATCATAGACTTCGTGATAAAAACGGCAATATTTCAACTTCATTGATATTTGGTAGACTTGAAAAGACAATCCAAAGTTTTTACCGCTATTTGAGACTATGTCAAAAAGCAGACTCTATTGATTAAATAAGTTATGTTACTTCTATCGCGGGACATTCATGGTAAAAAACACCTTTAAAATAAGCCTATTGATTTCTGCAAGCATCTTTATTTCTGTTTTTGCATCTGCAGACGATTCATCAATTTTTCTCAAGCTTGCACAAGGTCAAGAATATGAAAAATTAGGCAAGTACCAGGAAGCTCTTGCAGAATATGAAAGTGCGATGCGGGAAGACCCAAGAAATAAACATGTTTATATGAGCCTTGGGTACATTTATCAATACGAACTCAATGACAAAAAGAAAGCGATTGAGTTTTACAAGAAAGGCATCGACTATGCACCAAATGATTATGGAATGAGTTTGAATCTTATGTACGCCTATTTTGATATTGGCGATTTCGATAGTGCAATGCGATTATATGAACGACTTTCAAGCATGCAACACAAACATTCTCATACCTTTCCAAGAGACACATTGAGCAAAATATTCCTCAATATGAACGAGGATGAAGTGATAAGCTTTTGTAAAAAGTTTTTGGCTATTAACCCAAGCGACAGCATTCTCAGAGAAAAATTATCGAAACTATATATAGAAAGGAAAGACTATAAAAACGCACGGCCAGAATATGAGGCCAGATTGAAATACAGCAGTACAACTGATAACCTTGGACTTACATATTTTGGCTTAGCTGTATGCGACTATTATTTGGGACAATACCAAAGCTCTATGGATTATTTAAAAAAAGCTAAGGCGGTGGGTGAATATGTTCCAGAGCAGTATTTTGAGATGG